>JABJES010000064.1 GCA_018663165.1 Rhodospirillaceae bacterium | reverse complement strand
CTGATCGGCAAAGGGTTCGATTGCGGCTTGTCGGGTTCGCAGATCATTCCGCTTATTCTAGGGGGTGATCGTGAAACCCTGGCCGCCGCCACCCGCTTTGAGGCACAAGGCATTCTCGCCCCGCCGATCCGCCCGCCGACGGTGCCTGAAGGTGCGGCGCGGCTGCGGATTTCCCTGACTTCTGCCCATGGCGAAGCCGAGTTGACGGCTCTGAAGGATGCGGCTGCCGGTCTTGAGGCGGGCCGTGGCACACTCACCAGAAAAGCGACATCATGACCGGGCCTTGTCTTGTTTTGGTTCATGGTTGGGGGTTTGATGCCAGCTTTTGGTCGCCGCTCTGCACTGCCTTGAAGGGTGTTGAGACCAGAATTGCCGATCTCGGATTTTTTGGAGCACCGCGTGTTATTGATCCGCCAAGAGATCGCCCGGTGATCGCTATCGGCCATTCTCTTGGGCTTCTTTGGCTTTTGAAAAACCGGCCCTTTGCCTGGCAGGGTCTGGTCAGTATTTCCGGCATGCCGCGTTTTCTCCGTTCCGACAGTTTTCCTCATGGCGTTGCGCCGCGCTTTCTTGATCGCATGAAATCCCGCTTTAGTAAGGACCCGCTTTTAACCCTCAATGAATTCAGGTCGCGCTGTGGTTGGCCGGATGATGAGAAGGCACCGATGAATATGGACACGCTGCGCCTTGCCGAGGGGCTGGAGTGGTTATCTGACTGGGACGTTCGCCAGTCTCTTGAGAATGAAACAGCGCCGGTTCTGGCGCTCGCCGGTGACGATGATGCAATTGTTCCCTGGGCTTTAAGTCAGTCTGTTTTTGGTCAACGTGATTTGAGCGAACTCCATTGTGCCAAGGGAGGCTCACATGTCTTACCTTACGCACAACCGCAATGGTGTGCTGATCGTATTGATGATTTTCTCGGGAAGGTGATATGACCCTGCGACGGAAATCTATTTCTGACCTTCAGGACGCGCTTCCGTCACCCAGTGGGCGCAAACAGGCGATGGCGCGGAATTTCAGCCGCGCGGCGCTCAGTTATGACAGTGCCGCCTATATCCAGAAAGAGACGGCACAAGAGTTGGCCCAGTCGATTGCTGAATTGTCCCTGGGCGCGGGCGCGGAGGTTCTGGAAATCGGTTGCGGCACGGGTTTCCTGGGCGCTGCTTTGGCAGCGGTGTTGCCTGGCGCAAATTTTCTGTTCACCGATATCAGCCCGAATATGATCCATCAGTGTCGGCTAAAGCTGGCGGGTGTTCTGGATCAGGCTCAGTTTGCCGTCATGGATGGGGAAAATCTGGCTCTTGATCGGCGCTTTGACCTCATTACCGGCAGCCTTTCCTTTCAGTGGTTTGATAATCCGATGGAAACCCTGGAGCGACTCGCTGGCCTGCTCAAGGGGCAGGGAGTTCTCGCCTTTGCCACCATCGGTGTGGACAGTCTGCATGAATGGCGCTCGGCGGTATCCTCCTTAGGCGCTGAATATGAGAGCATTATTCCGACGTTTCCTTCTGCCGCCGATCTCGCTAGCGCCTTTCCTGACAGCAGTCTGGTTGTCCGGGAAAAGAGCAAAAGTGTCCGTTATGACTCAGCGCGGGATTTTCTTGATGGCCTGAAGTGTATCGGCGCGTTGACCACCCAATCAGGTGAGGCAATTCTTTCTTCCGGCCAGTTGCGCGCCCTCCTGCGCAGATTGGATGAAGTTGATGCCGGGAATGATGGCTTCAGCGTCACCCATAATATTCTGTTTGGCCAATATCGGCGCGGGGAAATTTCATGACTGGTTTCTTTGTTACCGGCACCGATACGGAAGTTGGCAAGACGGTGGTCTGCGCCTGGCTGATGCGGGCGCTCGATGGTGAGTATTGGAAGCCGGTGCAATGTGGATTGACGGATGTCGGGGGGAAGGAGCAAGGCGAGCCGGGGGGTGATTGTGAAACCGTTCAACGGCTGACCGGTTTTTCGTCCGAGCGTTTTCATCCTCCCGCTCATGTCTTTTCGGCTCCGCGTTCACCTCACGAGGCGGCCGAGATGG
>JABJES010000184.1 GCA_018663165.1 Rhodospirillaceae bacterium | reverse complement strand
ATGCGGCGGATGCGGTTGGTCTGGCGGTTGAGACGGGTATAGCTGGCCACTCGTTTTGCAAGATTGTTGGCCTTGCCGACGTAAAGCACCTCGCCTTTTTCCGACAGCATGCGGTAAACGCCCGGACTTCCGGGAAAGGTTTTCAACGCCGCCTTGATCGCCGCCAGTCCTTCGCTGGCCGGATGGGGATTTTCCGGCGATGGCGGGCAAGAATCTGAGCCTGTCATCTGTGCTGTTTTGTCCTTTTTCAAAGCTTCTGCGCGGAAACCCTGTTGTGAGCTGTGTGATATCTGGGGCTGCCCGACCCTCTCATGAGACTTTAAGGCGATGCAATATAAGAAGGAGATTCTTCTCCAGTATCGGCCCGGGCAGGCGTTAAAACTTCTAACTTATTGATATGCCATTGGAAGGTTTGGCAGAAAAGCTGAGCTTTAAAATGATATCCACGATTTATGTGGATAAGTTTGTTGAAAAGATGGATGCCACGACAGGATTCCTTGGAGCTCCTTAGCCTCGCTCCTGATTGCATAAAAATTAGGCAGAATTAGCAAGTAATTGAATTTAAAGTGGTAATTTTTGTCAAGTGGAAACCATAGCTTAGAATAACTTAAATTTTTCCTGTTCGGGAGGGTGAAAAAAGGGGTGGAAGCGATGCTGTGCACAACTAGGCATTTTTTTTGCAGTTTTTATGTTTAACAGACTGTTAAAGCCAGCTTTTTTGACGCTTCTAAGATGCGCATTATTGCTCTTTTGTGGGGACTGCCCGAGGCCAGGTGACGGGCGTATGTTTTGTCGTTCCCGGCCTTACTCCTCAGTCATGTAATCGCGGTCGCTCTGCGCCCAACCGAGGTGCTGGCCACCATCAAGGGCCAGCATCTGCCCGGTCAGCGAGGGGGTGGCGAGAAGGAAGTGCAGGGCCTCGCAAATTTCCTCCACTGTCGTGCCGCGTTTAAGCGGTGTTCCTTGCCATTGGCGGTCGAACTGTTTCTGCGATTGCCGTTCGCTGGGAAAGGTCGGCCCCGGCCCGATGGCGTTGACGCGAATACGTGGGGCGAGGGCCATGGCCAGGGTCTGGGTCAGGGTCCACAGGCCCGACTTGCTGACTGTGTAGCTAGTAAAATAGGGGGTCAGATTCCACACTCGTTGGTCGATCAGGTTGATGATATTGCCGCTATAGGGTTTGGCAAGCTGATCGGCGAAGACCCGGGAAAGGATAAAGGGGGCGTGGAGATTGGTTTCCATGTGGACGGCCCAGCTCTCACGGGTTGCCGTTGCTGGTGTGTCTTCTTCAAAGCACGAGGCATTGTTGACCAGGCAGCCCAGCGGTCCCAGAACCTCAATGGCGCGTGGGATGAGCCCCTCTGCCTGCCCGTCCTGGGTGAGGTCAGCGCCCAGGGCGACGGCTTTGCCGCCGTCGCTTTCGATTTGGGCGGCAAGGGTCTGGGCTGCTTTCTCCGCCCTATTGTAATGGATGGCGACGGCCCACCCCCGCTCGGCAAAATCAAGGGCGATGGCGCGACCGATGCGCTGGCTGGCGCCGGTAATCAGGACGGCCTTTGGCGGGGGGCTAAAATCGAGGGTTTTGGGCATAATATTTCTGGAAGAGGTGAGGTTAAGCTAAACGGCCATAAAGCGCAGAACCATGTCCCGCATGCTGACCAGACCGACCGCCTCGCCCTTGTCCGTTACCAGGGCGCGAGAGAGGCGAAACCGGCCCAGCAGGCGGATGGCGTATTTGATGTCCATGTCGGCATCGACGGTGACGACGGGCTTCGACATGATCTCATAGACATTGGTGCGCTCGGGCGAGCGGTCCTCGCCGATCACCTTCAGGGCGATATCCTCGACAACGACAATGCCGAATTCATCGCCCGCGTGTCGGCGGTCGATGATGAGGGAACTCACCGCGTGCTGGTGCAGAAGATCAATCGCTTCCCGCACCGTGGCAAGCCCTCCGACCTTGTGGATCGACGCGGACATGACATCGCGAACGCTGATAATTTTGTGGTCGGTCATATCTGGTCCTCAATCTCGCTGGAAAGGGTGGGGATTTGGGATTCAAGCCCAACCGCGTCTTCGGCGTCGATTTGAAAGGCAATGCCGGTGCCTGGTTTGTCGTAAAAATGCCCGGCTTTGGCAATGGTTTCAAGGATTGTCCGGCTTAAATGCCCTTCAACGATAAAAATTACCACATCCCGGTGGCCGCTCAGGGTCAGGCCGAGAAAACTTTTCTTTGGAGTCAGGCCCTCACCCCGGGCGCTGGTGACGACGGTTGCCCCCGTCGCTCCGGCCTCACGGGCGGCCTCGATTACATTCTCGGTATGGCTGTCTTCGACAAGGGCCATGATGAGCTTGAATTTCATAGATCACTCCTCTTGCGGCGGGGTCCGGCGGCGCTCAAGCCATGCCCCGATTTGAGCGTATCCCAACACGGATACGATTGGAAACAGGCTGGCGAAAGCGATCAGCCCAAAGCCGTCGACCAAAGGGTTGCGTCCGGGGATCGTTGTCGCCAAACCGAGGCCGAGTGCGGCCACCAGCGGAACGGTGACGGTCGATGTGGTCACCCCTCCCGAATCATAGGCCAGGGGGATAATCCACTTTTTGGCGAAAAAGGTCTGGATGATGACGATGCCGTAGCCGGCCATAATGTAGTAATGGAGTGGCGTCCCGGAAACGATCCGGTAGGCTCCCAGCGCCACCCCGACGGCGACGCCGATTGCGACCGCGATCCTCAGCCCCCATGTGCCGAGACTGCCGCCGGAAACCTCATTGGCCTTCATCGCCACGGCGATTAAGGAGGGCTCGGCGATGGTGGTGGAAAAGCCAATGGCGGCGGCAAACACATAGACCCAGAGGTATTGTCGCCAGTCTGGCACCCCGCTCATTCCATCACCGTTCCCGGTAAACGCCATATCGGTCAATTGCCGGGCCATGGCTTTGCCGAGGGGGAAAAGGGCGTCTTCAAGCCCCATCAGGAAGAAGGTGAGACCAAACAAGACAAAGACGAAGCCAACGCAGACCGTGGTGAGGTTGGGCAGTCGCTTGCGCAATACCAGGAACTGGAAGCCAAAGAGAATGACGACGATGGGAAGGATATCAAAAACCGTGTCCATCAAGGTGGCGAGAAAGCTGAGAAGAAAATCCATCATCGCCCCTTACCCCACCATGCCGTAGGCGAGGACGAAAATAATCGGTGTCAGGCTGGCAAAGGCGATCAGCCCAAAGCCGTCAATCATCGGGTTGCGACCGCGAATAACCGTGGCCAGCCCGATCCCAAGTGCGGTGACCAGAGGAACGGTGACGGTTGATGTGGTGACGCCGCCCGAATCATAGGCAATGCCGATAATCTCCTCAGGGGCGAAAAAGGTCAGGACGATGACGATCAGATAGCCGGGGATAATGAACCAGGGCAGGGGCCAGCCCTTGAGAATACGCAAGACACCGAGAACCAGCGCCAGTCCCACCGACAGGGCGACGGTATAGCGCAGACCATCGGCATAATCCGAAAGTGAGGAGGCACCGGCCTCAATGTGTCCGGTAATTGCGGCGGCCTGTGCTGCTTCGTCTGCCACCGCGATCAATGCGGGTTCGGCGATGGTGGTGCCAAAACCCAGGGCAAAGGCGAAAGCCAGCAGCCAGAACAGGCTCCCCTTATTGGCAAAGGCCCCGGCCATCGATTCACCGATCGGGAAAAGACCGGTTTCCAGCCCCTGGATGAAAAGCGCCAGGCCCAAGACGACCATCACCAGACCACGCGTTATCTCGCCAAGATGAGGGATCGGCTCGCCGATAATGAAGATCTGGAAAAAGCCGATAACCAGGATAATGGGAAAGATGTCGCGAAGTGCGTCGAGAACAAGACGGAGAAAGGAGAAAAAGGCCTGACGCATATTTCCAGAAGGCCTCCGCTATCGGCGATGGAAGGGAACGCCTGCAATTCTAGACCCTCCATGCAGCGGGGCAAAGGGGAACCGGTGTCAGGCCGTCATCGGCGGCTGGTTTTTTGGCCTTTTCCCTTGCGGGTGTGGGTGCCGGGCATGCCGGCTTCTGAGCGCGGTCGTTCGGTGGCCAGGCCGAGGTCGCGCTCCTCCAGGTGACGGATATCGTCGCGCAGACGGGCGGCTTCCTCGAATTCAAGGTCGGCGGCGGCGGCATGCATACGTTTTTCAAGCTCGGCAAGGTGGGTTTTCAAATCCTTGCCAACCCAGTTGGCGTCATCGTCGCCGGTCCCGAAGGTGACGTGATCGCCCTCATAGACGGAATTAAGGATATCGCCGATTTCCTTGCGCACGGATTGGGGCGTAATGCCGTTGGCGACGTTATAGGCTTGCTGCTTTTCGCGCCGCCGGGCGGTCTCGGAAAGGGCGTAATCCAGCGATTGGGTTATGGTATCGGCATAGAGAATCACCCGGCCGTCGATATTGCGCGCCGCCCTGCCGATGGTTTGCACCAGGGAGGTCTTTGAGCGTAAAAACCCTTCCTTATCGGCGTCGAGAATGGCGACCAGTGCACATTCGGGGATATCAAGCCCCTCGCGAAGAAGGTTGATGCCGATCAGCACGTCGAAGGCGCCCAGCCGCAGGTCGCGGATGATCTCAATCCGCTCCAGGGTGTCGATATCGGAATGCATATAGCGCACCTGGATGCCTGCCTCGTGCATGTATTCGGTTAAATCCTCAGCCATGCGCTTGGTCAGTGTTGTTACCAGCACCCGATGGCCCTGGGCCGCCGCGTCCTTGCATTCGCCGATAAGGTCGTCGACCTGGGTTTCTACCGGGCGGACGATGCAGACTGGGTCGATGAGGCCGGTGGGGCGCACCACCTGTTCAATGAAAACGCCGTCGGTGCGTTCCAGCTCCCAGGGGGCTGGTGTCGCTGAGACGAACACGCTTTGGGGTCGCATGGCATCCCATTCGTCGAATTTCAGGGGCCGGTTATCGACGCAGGAAGGAAGGCGAAAGCCGAATTCGGCCAAGGTCGTTTTGCGGCTGAGGTCACCCTTTGACATGCCGCCGATCTGGGGCACCGTCACATGGGATTCATCGATGAACAGCAAGGCGTCCTTGGGCAAATATTCAAACAGGGTCGGCGGTGGATCACCCGGATCGCGCCCGGTCAGATGGCGGGAATAATTCTCGATGCCGGGGCATGAGCCGGTGGCCTCGATCATCTCGATGTCGAAATTGGTGCGCTGTTCGATGCGTTCGGCTTCCAGTAATTGCCCATGTTCCCGGAAATAGGCGAGACGGGTGACCAGTTCGGCGCGGATTGTCTTGATCGCCCGCTGCAGGGTCGGTTTGGGGGTGACGTGGTGGCTGTTGGCATAGATGCGGATGAAGTCGAGATGAGCGGTCTTTTCCCCGGTCAACGGGTCGAATTCGGCAATCGATTCGATCTCATCGCCGAAAAATGACAGCCGCCAGGCCTGATCCTCATAGTGGGCCGGAAAAATTTCAACCGAATCGCCGCGCACCCGAAAGGCACCGCGCTGGAAATCATGGTCGTTGCGGCGGTATTGCAATTCGACGAACTGGCGCAACAAGGCATTCCGGTTGAGCGCCTGGCCCTTGGCCAGGGGGATTGTCATGGTCGAATAGGTTTCAACGTCGCCGATGCCGTAAATACAGGAAACACTGGCGACGATAATCACGTCGCTGCGTTCAAGAAGCGCTCTGGTGGCGGAATGGCGCATGCGGTCGATCTGTTCGTTGATCGAGGATTCCTTTTCGATATAGGTATCCGAACGGGCGACATAGGCCTCGGGCTGATAGTAATCGTAGTAGGAGACGAAATATTCCACCGCGTTGTCGGGGAAAAAACTCTTCATTTCGCCGTAAAGCTGGGCCGCCAGCGTCTTGTTGGGGGCTAATATCAGGGCTGGGCGGTCCATCTTGGCAATGACATGGGCGGCGGTGAATGTCTTGCCTGAGCCGGTTACCCCAAGCAGAACCTGGTCGCGGGTATTGGTTTCGATTCCAGCGATAAGCCCGGCGATGGCCTGGGGTTGGTCGCCGGCGGGCTGAAAGGGGGAAACGAGTCGATAGGGCCTGCTCTCCCCCACGGTTTTGTGGGGGTCGAGGCCATCTTTGGGGCCTAGTCTCATGGCCCCATATATGCGCCAGCGGGCGACGAAAAGCCAGCCTTGCGCATCTGTTTTCACTTCGTTGACTGGCGGCTTGCAAGAAACCGCCTTGCGGCGTAGGTTTCCCCCGATTTACTGACCTTGAACCGAGAGGCGCCATCGCCATGTCTATTATCGCCAAGAGCCTGAGCCGTATCAAACCTTCGCCAACTATGGCCGTCACCCAGAAAGCTGCGGAATTGAAAGCCGCTGGCCGGGATGTCATCGGCCTGGGTGCGGGTGAACCGGATTTTGATACTCCTGACCACATCAAGCGCGCCGCGATTGCAGCGATTGAGGCGGGGGCGACCAAATACACTGCCGTTGGCGGCACCCCGGCGTTGAAAAAGGCGATTTCGGCCAAGTTCAAGCGCGATAACGATCTCGACTATAGCGCCGATCAAATCATCGTCGGCACCGGCGGTAAGCAGGTGCTCTATAATGCCCTGATCGCCACCGTTGATCCCGGCGATGAAGTGATTGTTCCGGCACCCTACTGGGTGTCCTATCCCGACATGGCGCTGCTTGCAGGCGGTGAGCCGGTGATTGTCGAGTGCCCCGAAGAAGATGGATTCAAGCTTCAGCCAGATGCCCTGGAAGCGGCGATTACGCCGAAAACCAAATGGCTCATCCTTAATTCGCCGAGCAATCCGACAGGGGCTGCCTACACAAAGGCCGATATGAAGGCAATTACCGACGTTTTGATGCGCCATCCCCATGTCTGGGTGATGTCCGACGATATGTATGAGCATCTGGTCTATGACGGATTCCAGTTCGTCACCCCGGCTGAAATCGAGCCCGGCCTTTTAGATCGCACCCTTACCGTCAATGGCGTGTCAAAGACCTATGCCATGACCGGCTGGCGCATTGGCTATGCCGGTGGACCGGCGGAACTGATCAAGGCGATGGCCAAGGTCCAGTCCCAGAGCACGTCGAACCCCTCCTCGATCAGCCAGGCGGCAGCGGTTGAGGCGCTTGACGGATCTCAGGATTTTATCGCCGAGCGCAACGATGTTTTTCGTCAGCGTCGAGATATGGTCGTCGACCTTCTTAATGAGGTGCCGGGGCTGACCTGTAACAAGCCGGAAGGGGCGTTTTACGTTTATCCTTCCTGCGCCGGATTGATCGGCAAGAAAACCCCGGATGGCAAGGTGATCGAAGGAGACGGTGATTTCGTCACCTATCTCCTTGAGGCGGCCAATGTCGCCACGGTTCAGGGCGAGGCCTTTGGCCTGTCTCCTTATTTCCGGATTTCCTATGCCACCTCGACGGAGGCCTTGCAGGAGGCCTGTGGGCGGATCAAGAAGGCGGCAGAGGCTCTGGTCTGATGCGGTTTAACGCGGCCTAGTGCCGGTTTAGGAGAGGAAGGCGGCACCGATGAAAATCGTTGTTATGGGGTCGGGTGGCGTTGGCGGCTTTTTTGGTGGCAAGCTGGCCGCTTCCGGTGAGGACGTTACCTTTATCGCTAGGGGTGCTCATCTCAAAGCCATACAAAAGACCGGCCTTGTGGTGAAAAGCCCGACCGGAGATTTCACCGCCCACCCGGTCTCCGCCACCGACGACCCGACGACCTTGGGTGGCCCGGCCGATATTGTGATGGTCTGTGTCAAACTCTGGGACGTCGAAGAGGCGGGGGAGAAAATCCTACCGGTTATCGGTCCGGAAACCACTGTTATTCCCTTCCAGAACGGCGTCGATGGACCGGAGCGGCTGGCCGCAATTCTGGGCCAGGGACCGGTCATGGCGGGGGTGGCCCATATCTCGGCGGTGATTGAAAAGCCCGGTATCATCTCCCACAACGGACCCTTGGCGCGTATCTTCTTTGGTGAACGGGATGGCGGCGAGAGCCCGCGCGGCACAAAATTCCTTGCGGTTTGCGAAAAAGCCGGGATCAAGGCCCGGCTCTCAACCAACATCAATCAGGTGATCTGGGAAAAATTCATCTTCCTTGTCGCCTTTTCCGGAATGACGGCGATGACCCGCGGCCCTATCGGTCCGATCCGCGACGATCCTGAAAAATGGGCTATGTTCAAGGCGGCGATGATGGAAACCGTCGAGCTGGCTCACGCCAAGGGTGTGACTTTCAAGGATGATCCGGTGGAAGGCTGGCTGCCGAAGATTGAGAATATGCCCGGCGACTATCGTGCCTCGATGCTGGAAGATCTGGAGCGCGGCAACCGGCTGGAATTGCCATGGCTGTCCGGTGCCGTGGTTCGCTTAGGCGCGGCCAGCGGCATCGAAACCCCTGCCAATGGGGCGATTGTCGAGGCATTGGCCCCCTTTATCGACGGCCTGTAAGCCGAAATTTCCAGCATTTTCCTTGCATCCCGGTGGTCAGGCTGGGAACATGTCCGAACCAAAGCGCGTAATATCAAGCGCGGCGCTGGAAAATCAGCGAGGGGAGGATCAGGTGACGGCAACAGTGGCACAACCACGCTGTGCGGTTTTGGTCGGACCGTATCTCAGCGGCAAAACAACATTATTGGAAAGCCTTTTATTCGCCTCCGGGTCGATTCACCGTAAGGGGAACGTCAAGGACGGCAGCACAATCGGCAATAATTCGCCCGAGGCGCGCGAGCGCGGAATGACGGTTGAGATCAACGCCGCTTACGGCGAATATCTTGGCGATAAATGGACTTTCATCGATTGTCCCGGCTTTGTCGAGCTGGCTCAGGAAACGTCCGACAGTCTGGTTACCGCCGATGTTGCCATTGTGGTTTGTGAACCTGGAATCGATCGCGCCATTACCCTGGCACCTCTACTTAAAGAACTCGACGCGCGGGATATCCCGCACATGATTTTCATCAACAAGATGGATATTGCGACGAATTCGGTGAGCCAGATATTGTCCGCCTTTCAGGACGTCTCTGACCGGCCCCTGGTGATGCGTGAAATCCCCATTCAAAAAGACGATGAGATCACCGGCTATGTCGATCTGATCAGCGAGCGGGCTTATGCCTATCATCCGGGTGCGGCTTCCGATCTGATTTCAATTCCTGAAAATCTTCAGGACATGGAACAGGCCGCCCGCATGGAAATGCTCGAAAAGCTGGCTGATTTCGATGACGACCTTTTGACCAAGCTGCTCGAAGACGCGGTGCCCTCGAAAGATGAGATCTACGAAAATTTCCGCAAGGATCTGGGCGAGGATAAGCTGGTACCTGTTTTCTTCGGGTCGGCTGAAAACGATCAGGGTATTCACCGCCTTTTGAAAGCCCTGCGTCATGACGTGCCGGGGCCTGTGGAATCGAACCAGCGTCATGGGCTTGAGGCCGACGGCGAGGCTCTGGCCTGGGTTATCAAGACTCTCCACCCGCCCCATGTGGGGAAAATGTCTCTGGCCCGGATGATGCGCGGTGAGATCAAGGATGGCATGACCCTTAACGGTGAGCGGGTCAGCGGCCTTTACAAATTAATGGGGCTGAAACAGGAAAAGGTGGCCAAGGCCGGTGTTGGTGAGGTGGTGGCCTTTGGCCGCATGGACGGTGTTAAGACCGGCGATCTGTTGACCCCCTCGGGCAAAGCGCCTGACGTGTTGACGGGCTTTCCAGCCCCCTTAACGCCGGTCTACAGCGCCGCCATATCGGCCAGGAAAAGTAGTGATGAGGTAAAGTTGAGCGAGGCGCTGGCCAAATTGGCGGAAGAAGACCCCTCTCTTCATGCGGAGCAGAACAAGGACACTCACGAACTGCTGCTTTGGGGGCAGGGTGATGTGCATCTCCAGATCGCGGTGGACAGGCTCAAGCATAAATTTCATCTCGATGTGATTAAAGGACTTCCCCACGTTCCCTATAAGGAAACCATCAGCAAATCAGTTTCCGAGCATGCCCGCTATAAACGCCAGAGTGGCGGCCATGGCCAATTCGGGGATGTCCATGTGGACATTAAGCCGCTGCCCCATGGCAGTGGTTTTGCCTTCGATTCAAAGGTCGTCGGCGGCCGTGTGCCGCGCCAGTTCATTCCTGCCGTCGAGACCGGGGTTAAGGAGTTTATGCAGCGCGGGCCGTTGGGTTTTCCAGTCGTCGATATTTCGGTGACGCTGACCGACGGCCAGCATCACGCAGTGGACAGTTCCGAACAATCCTTCAAGCTCGCCGGAAGGCTGGCCATGAGCGAGGGGATTCCAAAATGCAATCCGGTGCTGCTTGAACCCATCTGTCAGGTGATTATTTTCCTGCCCAATGAATTCACCTCGAAGATCCAGCGCCTGGTCAGTGGTCGGCGCGGCCAGATTCAGGGGTTCGAGGCGAAAGATGGCTGGCAGGGCTGGGACGAGGTGAGCATTTTGCT
>JABJES010000065.1 GCA_018663165.1 Rhodospirillaceae bacterium | reverse complement strand
CCCCGAGCCGATCAGAAAGCCGAGAATGGCGCCAAAATTGGCCCAACTGCCGGTCAGCCCGCGGCGGTTTTCACGGGCGTTTTCAACCAGAAAGACGATTGAGCCAGTGAATTCGCCACCCACCGACAGCCCCTGTAACAGGCGAAGGATGAGCAGCAGGATGCTCGCACTAACGCCGATGGCGGCATGATCGGGAAGAACCCCGATCAGGAAGGTAGAGATTCCCATCAAGCCGACCGACAGGGTAAGCACAAGTTTGCGCCCATAGATGTCGCCGATATGACCGAAAATAGCGCCACCGATTGGCCGCGCCATATAACCTGCGGCGAATACGCCAAAGGTGGCGATCAGGGAAGCCGTCGGATCGTCGGAGGGAAAGAAATGGCTGGCGATGATCGGCGCGAAATAGCCGTAAACGGCGAAATCATACCATTCGAGAATATTGCCGATAAAACCGGCGAGGATGGTCTTGCGATGAGCACTGGAATTCATGCGGGCAGGCCTGAATTCCCCATTGGCATGGAAGGGAAAGGTATTGTCTTTCCCCCTAGTCGCCAGCCGGTGCCAATGTGCGATAGGTCAGGGCGAGAAAACTCGACAACAGGGCAATCAAGGCCATGAAAGCCGTGACCACAAAAATATCGGTGAGGATGGCAAGAAAGAAGGCGAAATAGGTGCCGGTTTGCAGCAGATGCGTCATCAGGCCCTGAAGAATGGTGATGATGATGTTGATCGGCACTATACAGAGAAGAATACCGATAAAAACCTGGATCCCGTGTTCCCTGGTCGATTCCCAGGAAAGTTTCAGAGTCATTTCCTTGTTCTTGATGGCTGTCGCCGGAAAGATCAGCACGAAGCGATAGAGAAGAATAGCCAGGGCAAAGAAAAAGAGCACGATGATCACGGTTACGGTGGCCACCTCGGATTGGGTGGACGCATCGGTTACCTTATTGCTGAGAATGGAAAGCAGATAGGTCGGCAGGGTCAGCGCCAAGATAAAGAGGATGTATAATCCGAGATAACGCCATTCAACAGCGCCGAAACGGAGTTTCCCCGGCGTTGATTCGAGAAGTATTTTTTTCTGCCAGTCGACGGCGAAGGCGATGCTGGCGACGATCCAGATGATGGCTGAGGCTGAGGAGAGAATTGGCAGATCGAGAAGGCCGGCAAAAAAACCGCCGAGGATGGAAAAGGCCAGGAACAGCACGATCCATCGCCAGGCGGCATTGAAAAATCCCCTTATGTCAGAGAAAACATTACAATAGCTTGCTTTGGTTACGTTCCATGCATTGTACGCTGACATCTCTGTTGCCCCCTTTTTCCCCTTTGAGCCGATCCGAAACTCCAAGGGTAATTCTGGGTGATAACCCTTACAGTGTCAAAAGGTATCGCGGCGGGGCGATGGGCGTAGTATTTTCTTTGCCTATGCCCCGGCGGCGGCAAAAACCCGGCCTTGATGGCTGATGCTAAAAAATAGAAATATTATTTTATATTCAACATATTAAACAGAAAACCGAACAGGAAAGATCAGATATGAAAGTAGCAATTATCAGAGCCATCAAGCGGGCATTGTCCCTTTGCCTGGCCTTTATCATTTTCGGCTTTCTCGACAATGCCATCATGCTTATTTCAGGCGATCTGATCGATAAGACCCTGGCTGTTAGTCTGGGCGTCTCGACCCTGTTCGCTGCCGGGCTGGGTAACACCATTTCCGATGCCCTGGGTATTTCGATCGGTCGTGGTGTTGAACAGTATTTTGAGGAACATCTGCCCAAGGGCAATCCGTCCCGAGCCGTTGTTATCCTCGCCGAAACTTTTGGCATCATTCTCGGTTGTCTGTGCGGCTTGGCACCACTTGCCTTTCTGTAAGGCCTAAAATGGTTTAAACCGGGGTGTCGATACGAAACCATTTGAACGGAAATGTGCTTAAATCTAGGTTATCTAGAGTTCTTTTAACCTCACTGGAATGAATATTCACCGCCCATGACCCAGTATACCGCCCGCGTTCTTATCCTTGGATCTGATAGTGCCCAGACCCAGACTCTGGCAAAATTCTTTCGTCAGAAAGGGTTTCATTCTTCTTGCGATGATTATGCGGTCGCTTTTGACACCATCACCGACGACCACAATCCGGATCTGGTGCTGATGCTGACGAGTAGTGACTGGCACGGGGCGAGCGATCTTTTCGAAATGCTGAAGGATGAGCAGAAAACCAGCCGTATTCCCATCGTCGTTCAGGCCGAAAACCCAGAGGCTTCGTTCCGCCGTCGGTGCTTTGCCTTTCATATCGATGATCTGGTTACCGGCAAGCCCTCCAACGAGTTGCTCTTTGCCCGCACCTGGCCGCTGGTGCGGCTTTCGACCATGTATGAAGAACTCCGTCTGCGCGCGCTTACAGCGAAAGAGTTCGGCCTCGATGTTAACGACCGGCCTGACTTATCCCGCGAAGCCCGTAATTACAGGGTGATGATTGCCGGGGTCGAGGGTGAGGAACTGGGCGTCTTCAAGAATGCTCTGGCCTCGGGCTATGAGGTGACCCGGATTACCGATCCCATGGTTGCCCATAAAAAGCTGGGGGCGGGAAAATACGACGCCTTCGTCATGGCGGTGAATGACGACGGCAAGATGGCGCTTAAGCTATGCGCCAACATTCGCAACAATCCGCGATTGTTTAACCTGCCTGTCCTGTTGATCACTGATCCGGCGACCTTTCCCAACCAGATGGTCGCCTATAACAGCGGTGCCAGTAATATTCTCACCCGGCCGCTTTCCCATGACGATCTGCAAATTGGCATCCTCACTCTTGTGATGCGCCAGAAAGCCCGCTGGGATTTGCGCGAGAGCCTGCTAGAGACCATGCAAAAGGCGACTCTTGATGCGCGCAGCGGCCTCTATTCAAACCAGTTTTTCGACGCCCATATGATCCGTCGCACCAGTGAGTCCGTGCGCTGGAACAAATTTCTATCCCTCGGCCGTTTCCGCATTGAGAATTTAGAAGGAATAGCCGAACAGTACAGCCAGGATGAGGCCGACAACGTTTTCAAAAAGTTCAGTGACGGAGTTGTTGCGATGCTGCGCGGTGAGGATCTGCCCGGTCTCCATGGG
>JABJES010000173.1 GCA_018663165.1 Rhodospirillaceae bacterium | reverse complement strand
GGATCGGCGATAACGAATCGGCGGAAAAGGAGGCGGTCTCTCTTGCCGCTCTTGATGCCTGTCTTGATCGTCATGGTGATGAACTGGCGGCGGTAATTATAGAGCCCCTGATTCAGGGTGCAGGAGGCATGCGTATGTGCCGCCCTGAATTTCTTGCCGCCCTTTGTCACCGGTTGCGTGAGGCGGGCGTTCTTCTCATTTTTGATGAGGTGATGACCGGCTTTGGGCGCACCGGTGAGATGTTTGCCTGTGAAAAGGCCGATGTTGTTCCCGACATTATTTGTCTGGCCAAAGGCCTGACCGGGGGGTTTCTGCCCCTTGCCGCAACGGTTTGCAGCGAGGATATTTTTGAGGCGTTTTATGGCGACGACTTTTCCCGTGCTTTTGCCCACGGCCATTCTTTTACCGCCAATCCTCTGGGCTGTGCCGCCGCCCATGCCTCGCTTGATCTCTTCACCCAGGAGAATACCTTGGTGAATATAGAGATGATCGAATCTGCCCATCGCCGGGGACTTGCCGAATTGTCCGATATTGCCGGGGTGGAAAGGGCGCGTCTGATGGGGTCTGTCGCCGCCTTTGATATTGGTCGCCGGGGCGAGGGCTATGGGGCGGAAATAGGGGCGACCCTGAAACAGGCGTTTATCGAGCGCGGTTATCTCATCCGGCCGCTTGGCAACGTGGTCTATCTGATGCCGCCCTATTGTATTACCAAAGCGGCGTTAGAGGAATCTTACGATGCCATTGCCGGGGTTTTGGCGACGATCGTCATTTGATCTGTTCAGGCGCTTTTCTTTTTTTCATCGTCCAGATTTTGACTCTTGTCCAACAGGGTCCGCGCGGCCGGAAAGCGGATGAGGACTGTCGTTCCCTTGTCGGGTTCGCTGTTGATAAAAATATCACCCTGATGGGCTTCGATCAGGGATTTGACCAGCGGGAGCCCCAGCCCGGTTCCCTGATGTTTGCGGGACATCCAGTTATCCAACTGTTCAAATGAGGCCATCACCTTAGGGATATCCTCCTTGGCGATGCCAATGCCGGTATCGGTGACGGAGAGGTTGAGGCGTTTGTCGTCATCTATCTCGGCATGGATGGTGATGTCTCCACCTTGATGGGTGAATTTGACGGCGTTGGAAAGCAGGTTGATGAGAATTTGGGTAACCAGTCTTTCATCGGCCAGCAGGAGCGGCAGGTTTTCGGAAAAACTTTTCACAATGGTCAATTCGCCGTCCCTGGCTTTTACCTCAACCATCTTGACTGCGGCCTCAATCACCTGAGGGATGCAGACCTTTTCTTCGGATATTTGAAGTTTGCCGGATTCAGCCTTGGAAACGTCGAGAACATCATTGATGACATTGAGAAGCAGGACACCGCTTTCATTAATATCGTTGACGTACTGGCTGTATTTTTCGTTATCGATGGGGCCGAATAATTCCTTCAGCATCAAGTCGGAAAAACCGATAATTGCGTTGAGCGGTGTGCGAAGCTCGTGGCTCATATTGGCGAGGAAAGCGGATTTTGCGCGGTTGGCGCTTTCAGCCAGATCCGTTGTATGGTGCAGAGCCTCTTCTGCCCGTTTGCGCGGGGTAATATCGCTGGCCGAACCGATATAGCCCAAAAAATTCCCCTCACTGGTTAGCCGGGGGTTGCCGGTATCGAGAATCCATCTGTATTCACCGTCATGACGGCGAAGCCTGTACTCCATTTCGAATTTTGCATGCTTTTCGAAGGCTTGAAGAAAGATATTGAGGCAGGCCTCCTGGTCGTCTGGATGCAGTAAGCGGAGCCAGAGGTCCGGGCTGATTGATTCTCTTTCAAGTCCGGTGAAATCCAGCCAGGCCTTGTTAAAGAAAGTGGTTATGCCGTCCTTATTGGTCATCCACAAAATATTCGGGGCGTTGTTGGCAAGGGTGCGGAAACGCCGGTTACTTTCATCCAATGCAGTTCGGGCTTGTTTTCCCTTATCGATTTCGACGTTCAATTCCCTGTTGGTATCGGCAATTTTCCGCGCCAATGTCCGCACTTCAATATTTCGCACTGTGGCGATGGTGAAATAGGCGGCGATCAGAATTGTGATCGACAGCCCGCCGATAAGGGCTGAAAAAGCAGTTTGCAGAGAATGCTGGTCCTCGGTTGCAGGACCTGGATAAAAGCGGATTGAATAATTTTTGTCGGCAATATTAAGTGGAAATTCGATCACGTTCCGGCTGCTTTGCAGGGTCGTAATATTTATTGAATTTTCACTAATGGGTGAAGGATCATATGAGAAGAGAGTCTCTTTCCCGCCCAAATCCCTATTTTTCGCGACGTTGACATAATCTTGCCTATCGAGATATTGCCCCTTGTTCGCTCCATTGAAGATTGGCTCGGAATCGAGGAGGACAACGATAAAACCTTCGAGATGTAATTCACTCATTCTTGTCAGTCCGGGGTCATAATCCCGGTAAACAGGAAGAAAGGAGATCATATTACCGGATCGTTCATTCATCAGGCTTTTTGGCAACATATCCACGGTGGAGATATTTATGCGGGCCGCCTTTGTCATGGCGGCGGCCAGTTCAGGGGCAGATTTTAAATTAAAGCCGGGGATAAAGGGTTCTTCCATTTTTGGATAAACATAGGCCAGAGAGACCTCATCGATTTTGCCATCCTTCAAGGAGACCGGAGCCCAGGCCAGCCCCTTGAGGCCGTTAAGTTCGGAAAAAATATTTCTGGCGAAAATATCGAATTCTTCCGGATCGACATTTTCGCTGGCATAAAACAACTGGCGAATGAAACTCAGGCTCTGGAGATGGGAAGAGAACAGCCCTTCAAGCTTGTTTGTGAAGGCAAGGAGATGCTGCTCGGTTTCAGCTTCGCTCAATTGCCGGGCGCTCTCGACAAGAAAGCGATACCCGGCAAGAGAGAACAGGGTTCCAACAACAAGAATCAGGGATATGGGAAGAATCTGTCGCCAGTCACGGCGAAAGTTTCCCCAAAGGCGACCCGTCTTGTTATTTGCTTTATTGTTCATCCTGTCCGTTGGTTTTGAGCAAAAAAATGGGGTTTCTTATATCTGGCTTTATTCTAAATAAATGTCGAGAAGCTTTTAAAAAGTGATTTTAATCACTCCTGAATTATCATTAGATGACCCGGTGAGCGCAATTGCAAACGGTAACACATCCACCGGTTGTGCGGCAGCGAGGGTAAGGGTGTTTTCCTCTTAATCTGGATCTCGTATAAAATAGGGTTTTATGTATCAGAGAATGAAAGAGGTCGATCACGATGGCGTTTAAAAGAGAAAGGGGCGAGGTTCTGATTGAATTCAGACGGGTCGGAAAATACGTCAAAGTCTCGGCCATTGATCCGGTTTCTCTGATAGAGGTGTCTATTGTCGGTGATCCCAAGCGCAGCGATGCGACGCTCAAACGCCTGGCAGCGGAAAAGCTCAACTACGTTTTGAACAAGCGCGGCAAAAATGGGAAAGAATAAATCTTCCCCATAACCCTGAGCCCCGGAAGGCCGCTTTTTCACCGTTATTTCTGATAGCCCTTGAGCAGGTAATTGCGCGCCATGTATTTGACGCCCCTGGTCCAGCTATTGTCGTCATCGCCACGAATGCCGACGACCTTGACCCACATTGTCTCTCCGGTCACGGCGTCGAGAATATAGAAACTGATGTCGAGGATCAGGCCGCTGGTTCTGGAAACAACACCGATTCCAACAAGGTCGGCGTCGAGTTCCCTGGCGATTTTGAGCTCACAGCCGTTGCAGTTGGGGGGCAGGCCCATTTCTTCGAGCATGTCTGAGGCCAGGTCGATATCAACGATTTCAAAACGGGTAGAATTCCTGATTTCTTGACGCAAAACTTCGGCGGTTAGAGCCATGCGTTTTTTGTGGGCTGCATCTGGCCCCGCATTCAGGGTGTCGGCATAATCGATCAGGTCGAAATCAAAGATGAGGATTTTTTGAGGCGCTTTTTCTTCTGCAGCCCAGGAAGGGGTAGGGGTGTAGAAGATCGAAATCAGGAGGGCAAGGATGAAAAGACGTGGAAAAGGAGACATTTATTAATTCTCTATTTTCTGGGTTCTGAATTTGTCACTTATTAAAATTGCTCTCCTGTTTTATAGCAACCGTCTTGTCGGCGGCGGGGGGTGTGTCTATTGTTTGCTGATATTTACTGATCGAGGTTCTTTGGGCGCTAAGGGTAAAGGTTCATGACTATGCGGCGCGGTCTTTTCACGCTCTTTTTTGTCGGCTTTATGGTGACCGGGTTTTTCGCGCCCACAGATCCGGCTTGGTCGGCTGGAACAGAAATAGCCGTCGGCCCGGCCTGGGATGACAAAATAAACGAAGTCATGGCCCCATTTTCAGATGCGGTGACCGGTTTCGTTTTCTATTCCATCCAGATCGGCGATGGCGAGGCTCAGGTGCCGATCGTTGTGCTGTGGCTGATATTCACTGCTTTGATCTTTACCTTCTATTTCCGTTTCATCAATTTCTGGGGGTTCCACCACGCCTTGCAGGTCGTCAGCGGTCGCTATTCCGACCCCTTAAAGCCCGGCGAGGTTTCCCATTTTCAGGCTCTCACGGCGGCGCTTTCAGGCACCGTTGGGTTGGGCAATATCGCCGGTGTCGCCGCCGCCATCGCCCTTGGCGGCCCTGGGGCGACATTGTGGATGATCATTGCCGCTATTTTCGGTATGGCGTCGAAATTCGTCGAATGTTCGCTCGGCGCTAAATATAGAGTGGTCCATGAAGATGGAACGGTGTCGGGTGGGCCGATGTATTACCTTTCCCGTGGTTTGACAGAGCTTGGATTTCCCAGGCTGGGCCGGGGGCTGGCAATCTTTTTCGCCTTTATGTGTGTCGGTGGCGCGTTGGGGGCGGGGAACATGTTTCAGGCCAATCAGGCCTTTCAGCAATTCGCCAATGTCACTGACGGCGCGGGCTTTGTCGCCGATGGCTGGATTTTCGGCCTCATCCTCGCCGGGATCGTCGGCCTGGTCATTATTGGCGGGATCAAGAGCATCGCCAGGGTAACTGAAAAAATTGTGCCCATCATGGGGGGAGTCTACATTCTGGCGGCGGTGGTTATTCTGATTACCAATTTTGAGAATATTCCGGCTGCCTTTGACGCGATTTTTGTTGGCGCCTTTACGCCCGAAGCCGGTTATGGCGGGCTGATCGGCGTTTTGATGTGGGG
>JABJES010000228.1 GCA_018663165.1 Rhodospirillaceae bacterium | reverse complement strand
TTTTATCAAAGGTTGGGTTAAAACGGAGATCGGCATAGGCATAGGGGATATTGACGGTTTCCCCGGTAGTGAAAACCGTGCCCGCGATGCCGAGGTGATTGGGCAGACGAATCTGCACTGCATTCAGCCCCTCGCCGACGGTGGACCATAATTCGTTGGTTTTTTCGTCGTTGAGGAAAAGGGTGGAGCGCTCGGCCTGAAGCATGCGGGTGGCCTCGCCCATGACGCGCTGGAGCAGGGCGCCGAGATCTATTTCCGACGTAACATCAGATACGACGTCGAGGAATTCCATTTCCTGCTGGCGCGTCTTCTGCATGCGTTCGACGAATTGGGTGCTTTGCAGGGCAATCGAGGCCTGCTGGGTCATGGCCTCAAGCAGGTCGAGATCGTTCTTGTTGAAGCTCCCCTTCTTTTTGTTGAGCACCTGGGCGACGCCAATAACTTCATCCCTGGCTGTGCGGATTGGTACGCAGAGGATGTTTTTAGTCTTAAACCCGGTTTGTTCGTCGATACTGCGGTTGAATCGTTTGTCGTGATAGGCGTCATCGATGATCACGCCATTCCCGGCCTGGAAAACATGTCCGGCGACGCCGCTGGTATTGAGTAGGCGGATTTCACGTTTGAAATTGCCTTGGGCAAAACGGGAATAAAGTTCGCCAGCCTGTTCGTCATTAAGGAACAGGGTGCCGCGTTCGGCATCGAGCTCCCAGGTCGTCATCTCAACAAGGATTTCCAACACCTCGTCCAGAGATTCGATTGCTGCGACCTTTTTTGAAATATCGAGCAGCATTTCGATCTGCTGCAGTTTTTTCTCGCTTGCCGTCGCCGCTTTGTCCTGGCCACGACGCCCGGTCTTGCTGCGGCTAATGGTTTTTTTTGGCGCGGCTTTCTTTTTTGGCGCGGCTTTTGTTTTCGCAGCCATGACCTTTATCCTTTTTTCCGTGCTGGGCGTTTCTTGCCGGATTTTTGAGAGTCAGGGGTGGATTCTAGCTCATCCCGCAAGGCGGCAATGGTTTCGTGAAGCTGGCTCACTTCATCACGGGCGGCGCGATCATTGTTCTGGATGGTTTCCTCGTATTGCCCGGTGAGGGTTTCCAGGTTATCGCGTAGCTGCTGTACCATTTCCTTGAGCTGGCTGATTTCGTCATTGCCGGTGGCAATGGCGTTTTGCACGGCCTCTTCTTTCTCAAATCGCAGATTTTCCAGCTCATCCCGCAGGGCGGTCACTGTCGCCTTGAGTTGAATAATTTCGTCATTGGAAAGCGCAACGGCATTTTGCACGGATTCCTCACGCTCGTAGCGCAGGTTTTCCATCTGCTCACGCAAGGCGGATACAGTATTTTTCAGATGACGAATTTCGGTTTGCGCCAGATGGAGCTCGTCCGGTTCATCGTCTATGGCTTTGGCCCTGGGCGCCATGTTGCCTCCCCCCAACGTCTTATTTATTATTCAGGCGGGCTTATCCTCGCCAATAGCATGCCTCGGCGTCAAGCTTCCCAATTTAGGGGGCTATTCGATAACGCCGTCTGCGCGATGATTGATCCGGATAAAGTAGAGATTCCGCATATAGATCAACAGGCCGCCAGCCTGGCCGACGATAAAGACCGGGTCTTGGCGATAGATGGCGTAACACAGCAGGGTCGCTCCCCCGGTGATACTGAAATACCAGAAGGCGGTCGGGATAATGCTTTTGCGGTGCTTCTCGCTGTGGATCCACTGTATGAGAAAACGCATCGAAAACAGGGCCTGGCCGAGGAAACCAATGCCGAGCCAGATCGTTGTTGTTTCCATTTCTCAATCCTCTTCTTCAATGATGGGCCGCTTTGCGCGGGTGCCGAGCCAGAAAACGCCAGCGAGATCGGCCAGTCCGACCCAGAGGCGGTTGCCTAAGCCGTATTTTGAGACCCCTGAGCCGCGGGGGCGGTGATTGACGTCAACCAGAATAATTTCTCCACCCAGTTGGCGGTATAGGGCGGGAATAAAGCGGTGCATATGGTCAAAAAAAGGCAGGGTGAGAAACGCTTGTCTTGTGAAGAGTTTTAGGGAACACCCGGTATCTGGGGTGACGTCCTTGAGAATACCCCGGCGCACATTATTGGCCACCCGTGATGAGATGCGGCGCAACAAGTTGTCATTGCGGTGGCGGCGCACCCCCGTGATCAGAGGGGGGAGTTCCCCGGTGACGCCCGGAAAGGCGGCGATAAGATCAAGGATGCCTGCTGGATCGTTCTGGCCGTCGCCATCAAGGGTTACTACCCAGGTTGAACGTGCCGCTTCAACGCCAACCCGTGTCGCCGTGCTTTGCCCACAGTTTTCGGCTAGGCGTAGAAACCGGAGCCGGGGATAGGTCGTTTTGGCGGCTTTAAGCCTTTGCGGAGTCTCGTCGCGGCTGCCGTCGTCGACAAAAATCACCTCGAAGTCGAGGTTTAGCTCTTCCAAAGCTGCGTGAATCTCTTCAAGCAGGGGCATGATATTGTCGCATTCATCGAAGATCGGAACGACGACCGAAAGGGTTTCGATGTTTGGGGGCGTAAAAATATTGCTAATCACGTTAATTTTAATTTCCTCTGAGAGACAAATGCTATGATCGCAGTTGCGATCTGAGGTCATGCAATCTGTTGTTTTCCCTAAAGACTGTCAAGATGCCACAGGACGGTCAAGATGCCGCAGGCAGGACGGTCAAGATGCCGCCATTTCCAGGAGGAAGGAATTGTTTTCTGCGATGAAAGCTCGAAATGTCTGATTATTTGAAGGTCGTTTGGCCGCCCGGACGGGGTCTTTTTCTCATTCTTCTCCTGGGGTATGTGGCGCTTTTCTTCTTTCTGCGTCTTACCCTTTCGGGGACTGCCGGTACCGATGATGTTGAGCAGGCGATTTTCGCCCAGAATTTTGATTGGGGCTACAATCCCGGCCAGCCGCCGTTCTATACTTGGGTTCTCTATGGGCTCTTCGAGCTCTTTGGTCCTGGGGTGCATACGCTCTCCCTGTTGCGTTACAGCCTTATTTTTCTCACCTTCTTCTTTCTTTTTCTCAGCCTCCGGCACTTGCTTTTTGAGCCTCGTTTGGTGCTGTTGGCGTCCTTTTCTCCACTCCTGATTTATTACGTCGGTTGGGGGGCGCATATGGGATTTACCCATACGGCCCTGTTGTCGGCCTCATGCATGGCTACTTTTTACGCCTTCCTTCGCCTTGTCGAGGGGGGGAGCTGGCCCGCTTATCTCGGTTTTGGCCTCGCCCTGGGGGTCGGTATGATGTCGAAATACAGTTTCCCAATTTTTGCCCTTGGCTTGATCGGGGCGGGATTGATCCAGGAAAAAAGCCGTCAGCACCTTCTCTCAATAAGGCTTTTTGTTTCGCTTGGCTTGGCATTGAGCCTCAATCTTCCGCCTGTTTTGTGGATTATTGACGGTTTTGATTCCTTTCAGGCGATATTCCATCGGGGTATGCGGGTGGGTGTTGAGGTGAATTACCTGCAGCAAGTGTGGGCAGGCCTGTCCAGGCTGGTGATGGCCTCTATCGAGTTTTTGATGCCATTGCTGGTTTTTCTGGTTTTGATTTTCCCCCAGGGAATACGGCCGCCGACGAAGCGGGTGGATGGGGCTGCTTTCGATTGTGAGCGTTTGCTTGGACATTTCTTTATTATTGTCTATGCCTTGCTGGCATTTGGCGTTCTTTTCGCCGGGATCAGTTTTTTCCAGGCCCGCTGGATGCATCCTTTCCTGCTGCTGTTTCCGGCGTTTTATTTTCTCCGGGTTGAACGAGCGGGGCTGAAGCCGGGGCAAGAGCGCCGTTTTGCCGGCATTCTGGTTGCTCTAACTCTTCTGGCGGCTGTTTTTTGGGTGGTCCAGGCGAAAATCGGCGCGCCCTTGTGCAAGAAATGCCGTTTTTATGAGCCTTATCCTGTCCTGGCTCAATCCATTGCTGAAGCGGGTTTTGTTAAAGGCACGATTGTCAGCGCCGATGAACATATTGGCGGAAATTTCCGTCTCGCTTTCCCGGACTCCCGCGTCATCAATGTTCCTTATGCCTATTATTCTCCGCCTGAAAATCAGGTGGCGGGGCAATGTCTCTATGTCTGGAATGCACGCGAAGGTTTGGCTCCGCCCGCTCCTCTTGTGCAGGTACTTTCCGAAAAACTCGGGGTTACTGCTCTTCCGGCATCAATGACCCGGATCGTCGAGGCCCAGAATCCTGCGGCAAGGGACAGGACGCTGCGTCTGGCTTTTGTTCTGCTGCCTTCGGGTGAAGGGCAGTGCCGATAGGGTCGTTTGTTCCTTGTCGATCTTGCCTTTTCGACAGCGCCGAATCGGTATAGTCTTTCCTTAACAAAGAATTAAGATTTAGGGTGTCTTCCTGCCATAGGGTTGGGGAGAGCGGGGGAGATAATGGCCAAGAAAAAAAATGATAAGGCTACACAAGGCCCGGGTGACAGCTATGCAAAGCTGATCGAGATCGGCATTGCTCTTTCTGCTGAGAGAAACCATCAACGATTGCTTGAGATAATTCTTCTTGAGGCCAAAGCCCTGGCCAATGCTGATGGCGGCACGTTTTACCTCCGCTTTGGGGAAGAGCGGCGAAAAACCCCCCGACGCGCAGGTAGAGAAAGGCGGCACAAGCAAGAAGAGCTAGAGGGTAAGGAAGCGCACCGCATCGGTGCCCCGATTAGCCCGCGGGAAGAAAAGACCCTGGTCAAGAGGGTCTCGTTGAGCAATGACCGCAGCGTCGACAAGGACCGCCGCTACGATGAGAGGCGGCTTGGGGTGGATCGCCGCGAGAGAGAAGACATGAAAACCGGGGCCGACAGGCTGGAATTCGCCATCATCAGGAACGATACGCTGAAGATTTCCATGGGCGGAACGTCGGGCGAAGATATCCCCTTCCCTCCTCTTCATCTGTATGACCTTGAAACGGATCAGCCTAACCATAACAACGTCGCCACCCATGTCGCCCTGTCTGGTAAAGTCATCAATATCGCGGATGCTTACGAGGCCAAGGAGTTCGATTTTTCCGGCACTCGTAATTTTGATGAGATGACCGGTTACCGTTCGAAGTCCTTCCTTACGGTTCCATTGAAAAATTCTGCGGGGGACGTTATTGGCGTTCTTCAGTTGATCAACGCCATGGACGATGATGGCAAGGCCATTCCTTTTTCAAAGGATATCGAGCCGGTTATAGAATCCCTGGCTTCCCAGGCCGCCGTTGCCATCGATAACCAGCAGCTTCTTGAAGGGCAAAAGAACCTTCTTGAGTCCTTCATCGAACTGATTGCCTCGGCGATTGACGCCAAGTCCCCCTATACCGGGGGGCATTGCCAGCGTGTACCGAAACTTACAGAGATGCTGGCGAGGGTGGCCAGTGCCGTCAATAAGGGGCCGTTTAAGGATTTCTCCCTTAACGAGGAGGAATTCTACGAGCTACATATCGCGGCCTGGCTGCATGATTGCGGCAAGGTGACAACCCCGGAATATGTCGTCGATAAAGCGACAAAACTTGAGACGATCTATAATCGTATTCATGAAATCAGAACCCGGTTTGAGGTTTTGAAACGGGATGCCGAGATTGTTTATCTGCGCGGCCTTCTTGAGGGTCAACATTCTGCGGAAGAGCTCAAATCAAAATTCGATTCTGAAATTCAGGCGCTTGACGACGATTTCAACTTTATCGCCGAATCGAATGTCGGCGGTGAATTTCTTGATGAAGAAAAAATTGGCCGAATTCAGAAAATCGGCGCTCGACGGTGGGTGCGGACGCTGGATGACCGAGTGGGCCTTTCCCACGACGAGTTGACCCGGATCGAAAGCCATCCGGCAAAGCCTGCACCGTGCGAGGAATCCTTGCTCGACGATAAGCCAGAGCACGTTGTTTTGTGGGGTGAGACGGACAGGCTGGCCGGTGAAGCCGAAGGCTTCAAGATGAAGGTGCCTGAGGTCAAGTTTAACAACGGCGAAGTCTATAATCTGTCTATATCAAGAGGCACGTTGACAGAGGAAGAGCGATATAAGATCAACGAGCATATTGTTCAGACCATCCGCATGCTCAATCATCTTCCATTTCCAAAGAGCATGAAGCGGGTGCCGGAATATGCTGGCGGCCATCATGAAACCCTTATCGGCACGGGTTATCCCAAACAGCTAAGCAAGGATGAAATGTCTGTTCCGGCCAGGGTGATGGCGATTGCCGATATTTTCGAGGCCCTGACCGCTTGCGACCGTCCTTACAAAAAAGCTAAAACGCTGAGCGAGGCCATCAAGATCATGAGTTTCATGCGCAATGACGAACATATTGATCCGGATCTTTTCGATCTCTTCCTGACCAGTGGCGTCTACAAGGCATATGCTGAGGTTTTCCTCGATCCCGCCCAGCTTGACGAGGTGGATATTAAGCCCTTTCTGTCGAAATAAATTCTATCTTTAACCTTTTGCTATGGATTTTCTGGATAAAGTCCTAAGAGCTCCACTCCCTTCTGAAGAGGCAAGGTAAATGAACAAAAAGATATTAACTAAAGGCGACATTTCCCGGCGCAAAGCCTTGGCTAAACTGGGTCTTGGGGCCTCAATCGTTTATGCCGCCCCGGTTCTGATGGGACTTACAGGGGCTGGCGCTGGCAGCAAGGACAAGAAGTCCAAGAAATCGAAATCCTCCAAGGAGTCGAAACCTTCCAAGGAATCGAAGCCGTCTAAGGAATCGAAGCCATCTAAGGAGTCGAAACCTTCCAAGGAGTCGAAGCCCTCTAAGAAATCGAAACCGTCCAAGCCGTCCAAACCGTCGAAACCGTCCAAGCCCTAAAGGCGTGATGAAGCGGCGGGCTCTCTAATCTAGGAGCGGCGGTTTTTCCACATCTCGCGGGCGGCTTTATCGGCTTCCTCTTGGGTCGTCGCCCGCCCCAGTAGTTTCAGAGCCATGGCGAGTGTCCCGATGATAGCGGCGGCAGCCGGTGGATAATCGAGGTCTCCCCGCCACAGGGCCGCGATGCGGTCGGTATTTCGTTCTTCATCCCGCCAGGGTGTCGCCGGTCCTTCGATAAGGGCGGGCCAGTCCTCTTCAATTATCTCCCCTCCCTCCAGGCAAAGGCATTGGCAGGTCTTGTCGGGATTGCGCTGACCCTCGCCGCCGCCGCCTTTAAAAACGATGGCCTGGGGTTGCCCCAGAATCTGCCCGGCCTCTAGATGTAAATTCCTGTAATTGGGATGGAAGACGCCTTGTATCTGGGCTGGCGCACCAAGCGGGTTGAGGGCGCGTGAGAGGCTGTTGACCATCGAGCGCAGGCCGAAAAGCGGACGCAGCCCAAACAGGGTGTAAAGTTCCGGGGCAAAAGCCTCGATTGGCAGATAGGCAAAACCGGATTTGTCCAAATGTTCAAAGGCTTGATCGATGGAGTCGCAAGGTTTGATGTTCATCGCCGCAAGGGCGCTTCTTGTCGGCACAAAGCCTTCGCTATCGCCGGGGATGCCGTGCATCAGAACACGCACGCCGTTCTGCGCCAATGTCAGGGCGGCGAGCACGAACCAGGGCAATTGTTTGTGGCGGTCGGCATAGGACGGCCAGTCGAGATCGGGGAGGCTTGCGCCCAAAGGAAGGTCGATGGTTTCCCGCACGGCTTCGATGAAACCGGCCAGTTCTTCTGCAGTTTCAGTGCGATAGCGCAAGAGCATGAGAAAGGCGCCGAGCTGTTCCGGCTCGACATCACCAGCCAGGATCATGGCCATGGCCGATTTGGCTTCTTCACGGGTCAGGGAGCGCGAAAGCGTCGGCCCCCGGCCAAGGGCGCGGATAAACTCTGAAAAGGGGTGTGGGTCGCTCATTCCTGCTTTTTCCCAGATAGAGGTGAAGGGATTGCCCATCCTGAGGTTGCCCGGAAGGGGTCGTGCCGCAAGATAAGTAAAGGCGTGCTAGATGTCGATTATTTTCCCCGGATTCATGATGTTCTGGGGGTCAAGCGCCCGTTTGATCCGACCTATCAGTTCGAGTTTAAGTGGGTCGGCACAGCGGACAAGCTCGTCGCGTTTCAGGCGTCCGATCCCATGTTCGGCGCTGATGCTCCCTCCCTCGGCGCAGGCTATATCGTGAACGAGGCTGTTCATACGCGGCCAAAGGGCGAGAAAGGCCGCTTTGTCCGCCCCCTCGGGCTGGGTCAGATTGAAATGCACATTGCCGTCGCCGAAATGACCGAAGGCGACCACCCGCACATTGGGTATTTCCTTTGTCACCATAGCACTGGCCTGTTCGATAAAACGGGCCAAGGCCGATACCGGTACCGAGATATCGTGTTTGATGCTGCCGCCCTCGCATTTCTGTGCCTCGGGGATAGCCTCGCGGAGCTGCCACAGAGCTTCAGCCTGAGTATTGCTCTCGGCAATGAGTGCGTTTTCGGCCATCCCCTCTTCGATGGCAGTGCTCAAATGCAATTCCAAATCGGCTTTGAGGCCGGGCAGGGGCAGGGTCGTCGCCAGTTCCATCAGCACATAGCCCGGATAGGGCGTCTCGAAAGGATCTCGCGCTCCGGCAATATGTTTTGTCACAAGGTCGAGGGCGATCCGGGGTATGTATTCGAAAGCTGATATGGGGTCGCCGAGAACATCGCGGCTTTTCTCGAAAAGAGCGATGGCCGCTTGCGGTGAGGCGATTCCGAGAAGGGCTGTGATGCGGTTGTTTTGTGGCGGAAACAGTTTCAGAACCGCCGCCGTGATGATCCCAAGGGTGCCTTCAGAGCCGATAAAAATCTGGCGTAGGTCATAGCCGGAATTGTCTTTCCGCAGGCCTTTCAGTTCGCTCAAGATACGGCCGTCTGCAAGAACGACTTCCAGCCCGAGGACGAGATCGCGCATCATTCCGTAACGCAGAACCGATATGCCGCCGGCATTGGTGGCGATATTGCCGCCGATCTCGCAACTGCCCTCTGACCCCATGGAGAGAGGGAAAAGACGGCCCATGTTTTCAGCCGCTTCCTGAACGGTTTTAAGCAGGCACCCGGCCTCGACGGTAATCGTGTCATTGCGGCTGTCCACATGGCTGATCTTGTTCATCCGTGACAGATTAAGCAGGATTTCCCGATGTTCCTTGTGGGGCACTGCGCCACCAACAAGGCCGGTATTTCCGCCCTGGGGAACAATGGCAATGGCGCTTTCGGCACAAAGAGAAACCACATCCGACACTTCCTTCGTCGTCGCCGGTCGCAGCATGATCGCCGTTGTGCCATGGCAAAGACCCCGCTGTTCTTCGAGATAGGGAGAAAGGAGGTCTGGGTCTTCGATCCACCCTTTATCTCCGACGATGGCCTTGAGGCGATCCAGCTCATCGCAGGAGAGGTGCGTGGGGGCAACCGAACTCATTGGGTTGCCTCAAGGTCACGAAAGGCGGCGCGGGCTAGCCGATCGTTGATCGCCTGTCCAAGTCCTGTATTGGGGATCGTCATGACGGCAATTCTTACAAATTCCGGCTTGTCGAGATCCCGCAGCATGGCGAAAAAATTGGCAGCAGCTTCTTTCAGGTCGCCCGAGGGGCTGAGGTTTCGTTGGCTCGTAAAGCCGGAAAGGGTATGGGGCCCGAAGGCCAGCAAGGCCTCGCCCTTTTCAACAGTACTAATGTTGAGGCGCAGGGGCAGGCCAGGGGCATAATGGGCGGCCATTGTTCCAGGCGATTTAAGGGGTTCTGTCCCATCTGATTTGGCTGTCGGTGCGGACAGGCGGAGTGGGTGGCCGATAATTGTTTCGATTTCCTCAACTGTCACACCACCGGGACGCAACAGCACCGGCTCCTCGCCGCTCAGGTCGAGGACGGTTGATTCAATGCCGATCCGGCAGGGGCCATCGTCAATAATTGCCGTTACATTTCCGCCCAGAGACTGGGCGACATGGGCGGCTGTGGTGGGGCTGATGGCGCCGGATTTATTGGCGCTGGGGGCTGCAACCGGGCTGGCGCAGGCGCTCAGAAAGGCGCGGGCGGTTTTATGGCCGGGCACCCGGACAGCCAGGGTGTCGAGGCCAGCGCTGGTGAGAAGAGAAATCCGGCAGTTTTTAGCCCGTGGTAAAATCAAGGTCAGGGCGCCAGGCCAGAAAGCCTCGGCAAGCTGTGTGGCGAGTGAATTGAAGTCCACTTCTTTTGTTGCCGCTTTGGTTTCGGCAAAATGCACGATCAGAGGATTGAAGCGGGGCCGCCCCTTGGCTTCGAAAATAGTGGCGACGGCCGTATCGTTGGTGGCATCGCCGCCCAGTCCGTACACAGTCTCGGTGGGAAAGGCCACCAGTTCTCCAGAATCGATCAGTGCCGCCGCCTGAGCAATATTATCGGGCGAGGTGGAAAGAATAACCGGGCGGGGGTTATCCGTGCTTTTGCGGCTGGAGATGGACACGGGATACTGGCCTTACTTGTTCGACGGTCGGGGGGACATTAATAGATTTTAAACTTAGCAAAGGGTAGCATGTCAATTGTATGGAAGGGTCTGTCTGTTTAATGTTTATATGAGGTTATCATGACACGCCTGATTTTGTTTTCTCTCGTCTTTATTGCCCTTGCTGGCCCCGCCGTGGCGATTACCTGTAGTGCCCTATACGGCACAGCCACCTGCGAATGCGAGAAAAAGTGCATTTCAACCGTTGATGACTGTCGCTGCGAAAAATAAGCTTACCTCTCGTTTGTCAGTTGTCCCTGGCAGTCGACGCCTTGGGTAAACACGGTTTCATTCAGGGTTGAACATCCCTCGTTGAATTTTTCACCGGGCAGAAGGATGGCAAGCTTCTTTCGCATTATATCACCGTTCACTCCTCGCATAAAAATGCAGGGCATGTGGTTCTCGTCAAGAATCTCAGACAAGTTTCGTAATCCATGCCAGTCCCGAGGCCCGTCTTCGGCTGTGTTGAAATGTTCAAGGGAAACATTCATCCAATAATTTTCACGGCCTTTCAGTTCGGCCAACTGATCGGCATAAGAATAGTGGTTCCAGTAGCTTCCAAAATGCAGGGCATAGTCGGGATCAGATGCGGAAGTGAAGGGGATTTTAAGGCAATTTGAAAAAAGAGCATTGTCGAGGGCAAGGGCTCTTTTGCCCATCGCCTGATGGTTAGATGTCATTTCCCACAGGCCCACGGTTTGGGCAATGACCAAAATTCCAAATAAAGCTGTAACAGTTTTGCGAAAACGAAGGGCGCTCTTCGGTGTTGTGAAATAGAACGTCTCGGCAAGTCGGTAAAGAAGGAAGAAGCCAGATCCGATGAGAATAAATGCCGGTATCATATAGAAGGATGTAGCGTGTTTGGCGATGACCAGAATTTGGGCGATCTGGGCGGTGACGATTCCGGCCAAGGCCTGGATTTCCAGTTTGGGCGCCGGGCGACCCTGTTTCTTTCCCTGCCACGCCTTTAAGAGGAAAAAGAGGGAAAGCAGGATGGAAAGAAAGAAGAGGGGGCGGCTGGCCAGTTTGTAGACTTTTCCGGGATAGCTGGAGAGGTCGATTGTTTGTGCTTCGCCGGTGCCGTGAAAGCCGCTGGAAAAAATCAAGCCGGAAACCCAGTCGAACATGACGCCCCATTCCGGCAGAACCGGCAGCAGAAAGAGAGCGAAAAAGAGACTGAAAGAGACGGCATATATGCCAAGACTGCGCCACGTCCAGAGAAGGAATATCGGGGCCAGTGTGATCGGCAAAAAAGTCAGTTTTGTTGCGGTGCCGAAGGCGGCAACCAGGCCAAAACCAATAGCATAAAGTAATCTGTGATTATCCAGAGAGCCTGAGCGCAGGGCGCTTACCATCAAACAGCAAAGAACCAGCGTCGCAAAGACGAGAAGAGATTCTGGCGCTACCGTTTCGGCATGGCGAATGGTTACCGTTGAAAGAAAGGGTCCGGACTGCAAAAGCAGAGCCGGCAGAATGCTGCGGGAGACGCCGTAACCGACGATACCAAGAGCGAAGAGAGCCAGCGCGTTAAGGAGGGCTGTTAAATGGGAAATGCCGGTAAGATACTTTTCCGGGTCGCTTAAAACATCCCGGATCATATCCGCCGAGGGGAGCGTCAGGTTTGAGACCTTGATGAGAAGGGCACCGAGCATTTGCAGCGGTGTGCCGGGATGCTCGATCATTTTTCCGAAGCTGAAATCGGCCATTCTCAGGGCACCGAAAAGATAAGGATAGCTAGGGTCGAGGTTGAGCCACTGCCAGAACGGGCCGGACTGCATCCGGAAAAAGATAATTGAGAAAAGTAGGCATAGGGGCAGAATGGCAAGTGCCAGATATGCGGTTCTCGGTCCAATCGTTATGGTTTGGGGAAAGCGGGTCATAGGCAGTTGGTCGGGCCTGTGGCTAAGTCACTGAATGAAAATTATTGAGAATGATCATGACAAGGGTCGCCCCACCCGGCAAGGCGCAACCTCTCTTTAATCGGGGCTAATTTGTGGCTTTACTTCCCCAGGCGATGAAATGCGGGTTATCGAGCCCTTTTTTGCCATAGAGAAGGGGGGTGCCGTCCACTTTCGTCACACTTCCGCCAGCAGCCAGAAGAACCGCATGCCCGGCGGCGGTGTCCCATTCCATGGTGCGGCCGAAGCGGGGATAAACATCCGCCTCACCAGCGGCGATAAGACAGAATTTAAGTGAGCTTCCGGCTGGTTTTTCTTCCCGGATATTAAGCCCAGAGATAAAGGCATCCATTTCCGGGCCCTGGCCGTGGGAGCGGCTGGCGACGATCGAAAGTCCATCTTCTGGCGCTGGCCTGGTTGATATCGCCTGAGCGGGTGCGTCACCCTCCTGGCAGGAAGCACCCTGGCCGAGGGCACCGTTGAATATTCGTTTCAGGGCCGGGGCGTAAATCACGCCCAGTACCGGGCGGCCGTCCTCGACCAGTG
>JABJES010000133.1 GCA_018663165.1 Rhodospirillaceae bacterium | reverse complement strand
CGCCGGATCCTGATCGGGTGGCGGATTTTTGTGCCGAGGCAAATGTAAAGCCCTCAGGCGCTATTGCGGCATTCACCTGGTAGGGGGAGCCTTTATGCCGTTTGGCTATGGGTTTTGATCCAGGCAGCAAGGGCGTCTTCATCGACCTCGCCGCTTTCGACCCGACGCATAAGAGCGACACATTCGGCCTCTTGTGCGATGAGACGAAATCCGCCGACTTTTAAAATCACATAGATAACGGTGAGTGCCAGGGCGAGGTTGCCATGCTCAAAGGGCTTGGACCCGATGAGGCCCCTTCCATAGGCGGCGGCGAGGCGGTGCGGTGGGGCGGCGCGTTCAAACAATTTGCGCCCCGACGCCAGGCAAGCGGCCATCCTTTGCGGATCAGGCAGGGTAATGAGGTTGCGGTTGTCCGGCTGGCCATAGCGGTTTTGAAGCGCTGCGTGGAGACAGCAGAGCAGGTGCTCATCGCGGGCCAGACCACGGGTTACGGCGCGAGTTCGTGCAGTGCGTTGCGGTATTCTTTTGCTCCTTCTTCAAAAGCGGTCATGGCTTCGGCAAAGGCCGGGTCATAGGGGGTGAGCAGGAACCCCAGCGGTGTCTCGGTGAGATAAAGCATATCGCCCTCGGTTGATCTCAGCTGGGCGACGGCTTCCCGCGGCAGGGTGACGCCGAGGGAATTACCGATCTTGCGAATTTTCAGTTGGTGCACGGAAAAACTCCCGAAAATGGCTGTGTCGGGCATAGTATGGACATATGTTATAACGTTTAGTCAAGATGATAAATAAGCCAAAACATTATAACATATGTAATAACTTTTGGGCTCGGTGAAAGAGGCCTTAGGGTGTGGGGCTGGAGAGAGGCCGGGGAAGGCTCCTTGGCACCGTGATTCTTTGCGCTATGCACCCATGCCGTTATACTGCCCGCCCTCGGGACGGGGGTCTTTTGAGCGCGAACACGACTAAGGTGAAATATGACTGACTTTCCGAAAAAGACGATAGACGATTGGCGCGAGAACGCCGCCAAGGAACTGAAAGGCAAGCCCGTTGAGGGGTTGGACTGGGAGACGCCGGAAGGATTGACGGTAAAGCCGCTTTATACGGCAGCCGATCTGGAAGGTCTCGCCCATCTCGATACTCTGCCGGGGTTTCCGCCTTTCGTCCGTGGGCCTCAGGCGACGATGTACCCCAACCGTCCCTGGACGTTGCGTCAGTATGCGGGATTTTCAACGGCGGAAGAATCCAACGCCTTTTATCGCGAAGGCCTGAATAACGGCCAGAAGGGTCTCTCGGTCGCCTTCGATCTGGCCACTCACCGGGGCTATGATTCCGATCATCCCCGTGTTGTCGCCGATGTCGGCAAGGCGGGAGTCGCCATCGATTCGGTTGAGGATATGAAAATCCTCTTCGACGGCATTCCCCTCGACAAGATGAGCGTGTCGATGACCATGAACGGTGCGGTTTTGCCGGTGCTGGCCGGGTTTATCGTTGCGGCGGAAGAACAGGGGGTTTCCCAGGAACTGCTTTCGGGCACCATCCAGAACGATATCCTTAAAGAGTTCATGGTCCGCAACACCTATATCTATCCGCCTGCTCCCAGTATGCGCATTGTCGCCGATATCATCGAATACACGTCGAAAAACATGCCACGGTTCAATTCGATCTCGATCTCCGGCTATCACATGCAGGAAGCGGGTGCCACTCAGGTGCAGGAGCTTGCCTATACCCTCGCTGATGGCATGGAATACGTGCGCACGGCGCTCGATCGTGGCCTTGATGTGGATGATTTTGCCCCCCGGCTTTCTTTCTTCTGGTCGATCGGCATGAACTTTTTCATGGAGATCGCCAAGATGCGCGCCGGGCGTTATCTGTGGGCCAAGATCATGCGCGAATTCAACCCCCAAAATCCCCGCAGCATGGCCCTGCGCACCCATTGCCAGACCTCGGGCGTCAGTCTCACTGAACAGGATCCCTATAATAATATTGTACGAACGACGATCGAGGCGATGGCGGCGGTTCTCGGTGGCACCCAATCCTTGCATACCAATTCGTTTGACGAAGCGCTTGCCCTGCCGACGCCTTTTTCGGCGCGTATCGCGCGCAATACCCAGCTCATCATCGCTGAGGAAACGGGGATTCCCAATGTTATCGATCCCCTTGGCGGCTCCTATTATGTTGAAAACCTCACCCATTCCATCGCTGAGGCCGCCTGGGCCCTGATCGAGGAAGTGGAGGAAATGGGCGGCATGACCAAGGCCGTTGAATCTGGCCTGCCCAAGATGCGCATCGAAGAATCCTCGGCACGACGTCAAGCCAGGGTTGATCGCGGTGAGCAGACCGTCGTCGGGGTCAACAAGTACAAGCCGGAAAAAGACACACAAGTTGATATCCTCAGTATCGACAACGAACAGGTAACCAAGGCCCAACTCGCCCGCCTCCATAAGGTTCGTGCCGAACGCGACGATGGGCGGTGTAAGGAAACCCTTGCCGCCCTGACCAAGGCGGCCGAAAGCGGCGAGGGGAATTTGCTGGCGCTTTCTATTGAAGCAACCAGAGCGCGGGCAACTCTGGGCGAGATTTCGAGCGCTCTGGAAACGGTCTATACCCGGCACCGTCCGGAAAGCCGGAGCATTTCCGGTGTTTACGGTGGTGCCTTTGCCGGTGACGACAACTTTAAAAAGATTCAGAGCGATATCGACAGTTTTGCCGAGGTTGAAGGCCGCAGGCCCCGTATGCTGGTGGTCAAAATGGGCCAGGACGGTCATGATCGTGGTGCCAAGCTGATCGCCACCGCCTTTGCAGATATCGGTTTTGACGTTGATATAGGGACCTTGTTCCAGACCCCGGAAGAGGCCGCCCGCCAGGCCGTAGAGAACGATGTGCATATTGTTGGCGTCTCCAGTCTGGCCGCCGGCCATATGACTTTGGTGCCTTTGCTCATAGATGAGCTTGCCAAACAGGGTGGGGAGGATATTCTCGTTATTTGCGGGGGGGTCATTCCGCCACAGGACTATGATTTCCTTATGGAGAAGGGTGTTGCCAAGGTGTTCGGGCCGGGGACCAATATTCCGACGGCCGCATCTGAGGTTCTCGACCTGATTGTGAAAAGTCGCAAAGCGGCATAGGCGGGGGCCGGGGGTCTCGTCGTTATCGAGGCGTCAGTGCCCGTAATTGAATGAAACGGAGATAACGGGATTATCATGCGCCTTGCTCTGCTTATAGGATGGATTGGTACCTTGGCCTGGCTGGGGATGGTCGCTGGCTATATCGGCGACCAGATTGGCTGGTCTAATTTGCTTGCCTTTCTGCCCCACGAAATCGGCGGTTTTGCCCTTGGCGCCTTTCTTCCCCCTGCTTTGTTGTGGCTGGTTATTGTGACGTTCTTTCGCGACCGGGAGCTCAGGCGCGGTGTCGCCACCCTTCTCCATCAGTTGCGCGAATTGACTCACCCCTCGGCTGAGGCCGACGCCCGGTCCCGCAAGGTGATCGAAAGCTTGAGCCACCAGACAGCCGCATTGCAGGCGGCGTCAGAACAGGCCGCAGTTAATGCCGATAAACTGGGAGGTGTTTTGAGCGAACAAACAGGCGGGCTGCACAGGATTTCGGCGGAACTGGGTGAACGAACGACGGAGGTTAATGACGCCCTGCAACAGCAGCTTACGGATTTGCGCGAAGTTTCCGACCGCACTGCCGCTCGGGCCGATGAAATTCGCCGAAATATCCGCAAAGAGGCAGAAGAAGTTGGTGATGCCATTCGCGCCAACATGATTTTGACCCGCGAGGTGATGGAAGCTTTTCGGGAATATTCCCAGGCGGTTGAAAAATCATCCGCCGAGGCGACGGCTCGAGAGAGCGAAATACAGGAAGGCCTCCGCTTTCAGTCAAACGAGTTGATGGAGGCCACCGACCGCACGCTGGATCAGGCCAGACATGTGCGCGATCAGTTCCAGCGTTATTCCGAAGAGCTGTCTGCTGCGTCGGAAGGGGCGTCGGAACAGGCCGAACGGATTGGCGATTCGGTTGAAAAACAGAAAATCGCCCTGGAGTCCGGCACCGGTCGCTTGGAAATGCGCACTCAGGAAATTGGTGCGCTCCTTACCGCCGCCCTTAAGGATCTGGCGAATGGCGGTGACCGTTTGTCTGAGCTGGGCCAGCATATTCGCAGCTCGGTTAAGGAAAAGGCGGGGGAGTTGGCCAAAAGCTCGGAACTGGCGGTGATGAATGTGCAGAAGGTCGGCGTAGAATTGAGCCAGCGCCGGGAAGATCTTGTCGGTGCCTCTGATGAGGCGGTTACCCGGATTCGTGAGGCCGGTGATCTCTTCGCCGGGCAGGCCGATGCCCTCAACGAGTCTTCTTCCCGCGCCTCGGTAAGGATCCGCGAAGTTGGCGATCAATTCGATCGCCGTTCAGATGAGTTGATGGCGGCCACCGAAAAGGGTGTCGCCCGCATCGGCGCAATCGGTGAAATCTTCCACCAGATGGCTCAGGAGCTGCTCGATTCTTCCCATCGGGCAACCACCCAGTTGGGCAGCCATGAAGATTCGATTCGTGAGCAGCTTGAGGATCTGGTCCAGGTAACCGAGCAGGCCAACGCCCGGGTGCGTGAAACCCGTACGGCTTTGCGCGAACAATCCCATGAGGTCAGCACCACGGCGGCGCGCGCCGAAGCGCAGACCAAGGCCGCCGAAGAAGTCTTGAAGAAACACGTATCATCGATGACCGAAGCCTGGGAGACGGTAACCGTCCAGGTTCGCGAAGTTGGCGAATCTTTTACCGACCAGGCGGGCAAATTAACTGGTTCTGCCGACAACGCCTCGGTACGGATGGGAAATATCCGTCAGGCCTTGCGCGGACAGATTCAGGACCTTGAACAGGCCGTGCGCGGCGTTACCGCTCAGTCCAAGGAGATTGAGGAGGCCTTTCGCCGCCAGATGGAAGAGCTTGTCGGCGCGTCGGAAGAGGCTGCCGCCCAGGCCAAGATCGTTACCGAGCAAACGCTTGAGGCCCGGCGCAGCAGTTTCCTCCGCTCATCAAGCTTTATCATTGAAAAGCTCAATTCCGCGGCGATCGATATCAACCGTCTCATGGGGGCGCGCATTTCCGATGCGGTCTGGAGCCGGTTTCTCAAGGGCGATAAGGGTATTTTCGTCCGCCTGTTGTCGGGAAAAAGCTTTACCGATACCCGCGACCGGGTGCGGGACAAGTTCAAAAACGATGAAGAATTCCGTCGTTACGTATTGGAATATCTTTCCGAGTTCGAGGGCATTCTCAATCAGTCGAAACGGATAGATCGTAGCGACGTTCTCGAATCGGTGTTTCTTTCCGCCGATGTCGGCAAGCTCTACTTGCTGTTGAAGCGTTCCCTCGACGAGGAGGGTTCGTGAGCATCTTTGCTCCAGATCGTCATTGGGCGAATGCCGTTGCTCTGATATTTGCCCTGATCATCGCTGTCGCTGCACCAGCGCCGCTCGCCGCCCAAACGGGCGAGGAAAGTGCGGCCGGGTTCAAAGAATTGGAGACGGACTGGAACGCCCGCCTCGACAGCGCCAGGGCGGCTCTGGAGACCCCCAAGATATCTGAGGCTGAACTCGACGATACCCGTCATGGTGTTGAGAGGGTGCGGGACGAGGCCCTGGCCGCCTATAAGGAGGCGGAAGAAAAAGCCGCTCTGACCGACGAATTTCTCGATACTCTCGGACTGCCGCCCGAAGAGGGACAGGCACCGGAATCCGGCGAGGTAGCCGAACAACGCCAGAACCTTGAGGAGGAACTCGGCGATTTTAAGGGCCGTATGCTGCGGGCCGATCTCGTCGAGACCAGGGCGAGCCGG
>JABJES010000281.1 GCA_018663165.1 Rhodospirillaceae bacterium | reverse complement strand
TAATGATTTCGGTTGCCTGAAGGGTGCCGGCAACACCGGCGACGGCTCCGAAAACCCCGGCCTCGGCACAAGAAGGGACAAGGCCCTCCCGGGGAGGCTCGGGAAAAATGCAGCGGTAACAGGGTTGGCCGCTGCCGAGATAGGATTTAAAGGTCGATATCTGGGCATCGAAACGCAGGATGGCGGCTGAGACCAGTGGCTTTCCGGCGAGATGGCAGGCATCGTTGACCAGATAGCGGGTGGCGAAATTGTCAGAGCCGTCGGCGATCAAATCATAGGTGGCGATAATGTCGAGGGCGTTTTCGGCGGTGATCAGCTTGTCATGGGTTTCGACTTTGATTTCGGGGTTCAGAGCGGCCAGAGATTCTTTTGCACTGTCGGTCTTGGCCCGGCCGATATCGGATGTGGCGTGAATGATCTGGCGTTGCAAATTGGAAAGATCGACCGCGTCGTCGTCGATGATGCCGATCCGCCCGACACCTGCGGCGGCAAGATAGAGCAGCACCGGGCTGCCCAGTCCCCCGGCTCCAACCACCAGCACCGAGGTGCCAAGAAGCCGGGCCTGACCCTTGCCGCCGACTTCCGGCAAAAGGATGTGCCGGGCATAGCGGGAAAGCTGGTCCTCGGTGAACTCCGTCGGGCTGGATTTTTTCTCGTCCCTGGTCGGCTGATTGGCGTTCATGCCACCGCCTTTTTTATAGATCGTCGAACAGGGCGGTGGAAAGATAGCGCTCGGCGAAAGAGGGAATGATGACGACGATCAACTTGCCGGCCATGTCCTCCCGGCTGCCGATTTCGAGGGCTGCGGCCAGCGCCGCGCCGGAGGAAATACCCACCGGCAGACCCTCAAGCCGGGCCGCCTTGCGTGCCATGGCCATCGCTGTTTCATTGCCGATGCGAACCACCTCGTCGATGATCTCGCGGTTGACGATGGCGGGCACGAATCCGGCACCGATCCCCTGAATCTTGTGCGGGCCGGGCAGGCCGCCGGAAAGAACCGGTGAATCCTCGGGCTCGACGGCGATCATACGCACATCCGGCTTATGGGCCTTCAGCGTCTCGCCGACACCGGTGATGGTGCCGCCGGTGCCGACGCCACTGATCACCACATCAACCTTGCCGGCGGAATCTTTCCAAATTTCCTCCGCCGTGGTCTGGCGGTGGACTTCCGGGTTGGCCAGGTTTTCAAACTGCTGGGGCATCAGCGCATTGGGGAGCTCGGCGACCAGTTCCTCGGCCCGGGCGATGGCCCCCTTCATGCCTTTTGCCGCCGGGGTCAGCTCCAGTTCGGCACCGAGCAGGGACAGCATCTTGCGGCGTTCAACCGACATGCTTTCGGGCATGGTCAGGATCAGGCGATAGCCCCGCGCGGCGCAGACGAAGGCAAGGGCGATGCCGGTATTGCCACTGGTCGGCTCGACGAGCACGGTATCGGGTTTTAGTTTGCCCGATTTTTCCGCCGCCTCGATCATCGCCAGACCAATGCGGTCCTTTACCGAAGCCAGAGGGTTAAAAAATTCCAGTTTGCAGACGATGTCGGCCTTGCAGTCTGCATCCGCCATCAGCTTGCTGACCCGAACCAGGGGTGTTGCCCCGATGGTCTGGGTGATGTCATCATAAATGCGTCCGCGAAATTCGGAATTATTATCGCTCATGTTTCGTTTCCTCCCTGTTTGGTCTTTTAAATTTTTTTTGAAAAGCTGCCCACACCTTTTGCTGGCTATGTCTCGTTGTTTTTACTCAGATCGTGAAGTCGAGCTTTTGGGTGGCTTCGCTGTCGATGTTTTCCTTGTGAGCCCGAAGGCATAAATCTTCGATCGTAATCGCGTTGAGCCGCTCCATCAGTTCTCCTTGAAGCTCGGCCCAGAGTGGCCGTACGACTTTGCTCCCGATCTCGGACCCGGCTGGTCCTTCAATGGGATTGGCGGCGGTTTCCATGGCCCGGACGACACGGCTAATCTCGCCGATGGAAATGCGACGGCGCTCACGGGCCAGGCGATAGCCGCCCCGGGGGCCGCGCACGCCGATCAGGATGTCGGCGCGCACCAGATGCTGGAGAACCTGTTCAAGATAGCGCCGGGGAATTTTCTGGCGGCGGGTGATCTCCCGATTCTGGACCGGCAGGCTGCCGGCGTTATAGGCAATATCGACAACTGCCTCGATGGCAAACAGAAGTTTTTTGGACAGTTTGAGCATAATTATTTTTTTCCGCCTTTTACTGTTTCTTTTAATCCTGTCGAGCCGAAGCCGCCGCTGCCCCGGGCGCTATCGTCAAGATTGTCGCATTCGATCCAATCCAGAGAGGTCACCGGAGCGACGATCAGTTGGGCGATTCGCATGCCCCGTTCAATGGTGAAATCAGTTTCGCCGGAATTGATCAGGATAACGGAAATCTCGCCCCGGTAATCGGCGTCAATGGTGCCTGGCGCATTAAGGACGGTAATGCCGTGTTTAAGCGCCAGACCGGAGCGCGGTCGCACCTGGCCTTCAAAGCCCGGCGGCAGGGCGATGGCAAAGCCGGTGGGGATGGCGCACCGGGCATTGGGGCGAAGATAAACCGGCGCATCGACGCAGGCGCAAAGATCATACCCCGCACTATGCGCCGTGGCGGCGGCGGGGAGCGGCATGTCTTGCCCATGGGGCAGGCGCTGGATGTTTACGCTCAATGTCGGGGCACCTTGAACCGGCACAGCATTATGGGCAAGGGGAGTGGGTTTCATCGACTGGGCCGGGTCAAGCGGCAACGGCGAAATGGGCGGCAATGCGCGCGGCCAATTGGCGGGCGATGTCTTCCTTTGAGGCTTTTTCCCAGGCCTCGACCTTTTTCCCATCGATCAGATGAACGGCGTTTTCAAGTCCGCCAAAGGTGCCGGTGTGCGGTGAGACATCATTGGCGAGAATCCAATCACATCCTTTGGCTGTGCGCTTGGCGGTGGCGATCTTGACCATCTTTTCAGGATCACTCTCGGTCTCGGCGGCAAATCCGATCAGAAGTCCCGGCCTTAAATTGCCCGCCTTGCCCAAGGTGGCAAGAATGTCCGGGTTTTCGCTCAGTTCCAGCTTGGGGGGCACACCGCCGGTTTTCTTGATCTTGGCGGCGCTCACATCGCTGATCCGCCAATCGGCGACAGCCGCCGCACATACGGCGATATCGGCGGGCAGGGCCGTGGTGACGGCGGCCAGCATGTCGCGGGCGCTTTCAACCCGGATGATCTCAATTCCGGCGGGGTCGGGCTCTTGCGTCGGGCCGGAGACGAGAATTGTTTGCGCCCCCAGTCG
>JABJES010000085.1 GCA_018663165.1 Rhodospirillaceae bacterium | reverse complement strand
TTTCCCTGGCGCGGGAAAACAGGATATCGATCCTTGTTTTTTCCATTCACTCTCCTGGCGCGTTTGCCAAAGTTATTTGTGGCAAGGGAACGTATACTCTCATCACGGAAGGAGATTAAGCATGACTGATTTCGATTATCCGGATTTCAGCCGGCGGATGGATGGTGCCCTGGAGGCTTTGAAAAAAGAATTTACCGGTCTGCGGACGGGGCGCGCTTCGACCAGTCTTCTAGATCAGATACAGATAGACGCCTATGGCAGCAAGATGCCGCTTGACCAGGTTGGTACCGTTGGGGTGCCCGAACCGCGCCTGATTACCGTTCAGGTTTGGGACAAAGCATTGGTCTCCTCTGTTGAGGCGGCGATCCGTGAGTCTAATCTCGGTCTCAACCCTATGTCCGATGGCCAGTTTGTGCGGGTGCCGATTCCTGATCTTTCCGCCGAGCGTCGCGAGGAAATCTCAAAGATTGCCCATAAATATGCCGAGCAGGCCAAGGTCTCGGTACGTAACGTCCGTCGCGATGCTATGGACCAGTTGAAGAAGATGGAAAAAGACGGCGATATTTCAAAAGATATTCATCATGACAAGAGTGAAGAAATTCAGGCGCTGACCGATAAGCACGTGAAAATGATTGATGAAATGCTCGATGCCAAGGACAAGGATATCAAGCAGGTTTGAGCTTGCGATTTTGAATCATGGAACCCGCCCCCAAACATTCAGAGCCTCTGCCGCCACCGGCCCATGTAGCCATTATCATGGACGGCAACGGGCGTTGGGCGCGCGAGCGACGGCTTCCTAAAATTGCCGGGCACAAGCGCGGGGCCGAGGCCCTGCGGAATACGGTCGTTGCCGCTAGAGAGCTTGGAATCGGGTATCTCACGGTTTATGGCTTTTCTTCCGAAAACTGGAACCGTCCGCCTTCGGAAGTTGACGACCTTATGGGCCTTCTGCGGCTTTATCTGCGTAAGGAAATTGTTGAGCTTGGTAAAAACGGCGTGCGTTTGAGGGTGATCGGCGATTTTTCGCGCTTTGATAAGGATATTATCGACCTGATTGATTATGCCGAAGAGCAGACAGGCCAGAATACTACCCTTCATCTTACCCTTGCCTTGAGTTACGGGGGGCGAGCCGAGATTACGCAAGCGGCGCGTCGTTGCGCCGAGTTGGTCGCGGCCGGCACACTTTCGGTTGCTGATATAGATGAAGAACATTTTGCTGAAAATCTTTTCACCACCGGTCTCCCCGATCCAGATCTGGTGATCCGCACCAGCGGCGAGCAGCGCATTTCAAATTTTCTTCTTTGGCAGTCCGCCTATTCCGAACTTGTTTTCACGTCGGCCCTGTGGCCGGATTTCGGCAAGGCTGACCTGGTTCTGGCGATCGGCGAATACCATCAGCGTGAGCGCCGTTACGGCACCACTGGCGCCTAAGAAAAGAGAATGGTTTGGAACGGGAGTTAAAGACACGTTTTCACGGATTGGCGCTTCGCGCCTTGTCCGGGGTTACTTTGGCGATGCTCTCGTTGGCCGTGATCTACGTCGGTGGGGCTATTTTCGAACTTTTTGTCGTTTTGCTCGGCTGTTTGATCGCCTGGGAGTGGGGGCGCTTGTGCAACGGTGGCAAATTCGCTGTCAGTGGCGTTGGCCTTCTCGTCTTGGCGTTGCTTGTTGTTCCTCTTTTTAAGTCCCTTAACATCATTGATTTGTCTTTTTTCGCCCTGATCGCGGCATTCATCATCTATCTGCTGGCCAGGACAACCGGTGAAAAAGCGCCGGGACTTCTCGCTTTGGGGGCGTTTTACATTATTCTTCCCCTTACCTCTCTTCTCTATCTCCGTGTCTTTTTCAATGGCGATATATGCGTTTATTGGCTGTTTGCCTTGGTTTGGGCGACCGATATTGGCGCCTATTTTACTGGAATCCTGATCGGTGGGCCAAAATTGTTGCCCAAAATCAGCCCCAAGAAAACCTGGGCCGGTTCTTTGGGCGGCATTGCGGCTGCAATCGGTGTGACCTATGGCTTTGCATATTATTTTCCGGTGAGGTTTCTTTTTGCAAATACAGAGCTCTTTACACATATGACAGGTTATGCGGTTCTCTTATCCATCGTTTCCCAGGGCGGAGACCTGTTCATTTCAGCAATAAAACGCCGTTTCGGGGTAAAGGATACGAGCCAGCTTATTCCTGGCCATGGCGGGGTTCTCGACCGGGTTGATGGTCTTATTCCCGCAGCTCTGGCATTTATGTTAATTGTTCTGTTCGCATTGGTATCTTAGGGTTTTTTAGATTATGGCATCTTCTTCTTCATCACCGCGCAGCATCACTATTCTCGGATCCACGGGCTCGATCGGTTGCAGCACCATCGATCTGGTCGAGCGCACTCCCGATGATTTTATCGTTGAGGCGCTGACAGCCTATTCGAATGTTGATCTACTGGCCGAACAGGCGATTAAACTTAAAGCCCGTCTGGCAGTGATCGGCGATGAAAAGCTTTATTCGCGCTTGAAAGACGCCCTGTCAGGAACCGAAATTGAGGCTCAGGCTGGCCGTCAGGCTGTGATTGAAGCCGCCCAGCGTCCAGCCGAATGGGTGATGGCGGCGATTGTTGGCGCTGCCGGTCTGGAGCCGACTCTGGCGGCCATACGCCGGGGGGGCACCGTGGCGCTCGCCAACAAGGAATGCCTTGTCTGTGCTGGCGAGTTGGTGATGGCCGAGGTGGCGGCATCCGGGGCGACGTTGCTGCCGGTCGATTCCGAGCATAACGCCATTTTTCAGGTTTTTGATTTTGAGCGCCGGGACGGTATCGAAAACATCATTCTCACTGCTTCTGGCGGTCCTTTCCGCACCTTTACCCTGGATCAAATGGCCTCTGTCACCCCTGAGCAGGCGGTGGCGCATCCCAACTGGGATATGGGGGCTAAAATCTCCGTCGATTCGGCGACAATGATGAACAAAGGGCTTGAAATCATTGAGGCGCGCTATCTTTTTGACATTGAGCCTGATCGAATTCAGGTGCTGGTGCACCCTCAATCAGTTATCCATTCCTGCGTTTCTTATGTTGATGGCTCGGTTCTGGCGCAGATGGGGGCGCCGGACATGCGCACGCCAATCGCTTTTACTTTGGCCTGGCCACAAAGAATGCAAACCCCCGTCGCCCGGCTGGATTTGGCATCACTCGCCCAGCTTACCTTCGAAGCCCCTGATATTGAAAGATTTCCTTCTCTGCGGCTTGTCTTCGAGGCCTTGAAAACAGGCGGTGGGGCCTCTACAATCCTCAACGCTGCGAATGAAGTCGCGGTGGCTGCTTTTCTGGCGGGGCAAATCGGGTTTCTCGATATTGCGCGGACCGTCGAAAAGGCGCTTGAGCTCGTCCCTAATCGGCAATTATTGGAATTATCTGATGTTCATGAGATTGACGCCCTTGCACGAGAATGCGCCAACGCTCAGATATCACCTCCCGGAGGGGCCGACCGCGCCGTTTCGGGCTAACGCAACAATCTGGATGTATAATTAATGGATATTATTTCCTGGGATTCAGTGTCCTGGGTTTGGGATTACGCTGTTCCATTCCTGTTGATCCTTACTGTGCTCGTTTTCGTGCATGAGTTGGGACATTACCTTGTGGCGCGCCGTAACGGTGTTTACGTCGAAACATTTTCGATTGGTTTCGGGCCGGAAATCTTCGGCTGGAATGACGCCTCAGGCACCCGTTGGAAGATTTCCATGGTGCCGCTGGGGGGGTATATCCGTATGTTCGGCGATGAGGATGCGACCAGCAGACCCGGTGCTGATCTTGATACGATGAGTCAAGAGGATCGTGGGAAATCATTTTATTACAAATCGTTAGGACAGAGATCGGCGATTGTTTTCGCCGGTCCCCTGGCTAATTTTATCTTTGCCATTGGGGTTCTTATGGTCATGTTTATGACCATCGGCCAGCCTTTCAGCTCGCCTCGCATTACCGAGGTTCTTGCCGAAAGCGCGGCCGAGGCAGCAGGCCTGCGTGAAGGCGATCTGATTACCTCCCTTGACGGCGAGGAGATTGAGCGTTTCGAAGACATCGTCATGATCGTTAGTCAGAATCCAGACCTCTCCATGGAGGTTACAGTTGACCGTGAAGGCGGTGTCCACAGCTTTATGGTGACTCCGTCTCTGGAGGAAGGGACTGATCGTTTCGGCAATGCCTATCGGGTCGGACGTCTCGGCATCAAGGGGACGATGCGCGAATATGTCCAGCACGATCCGTTGACCGCTGCTTACCGGTCTGTTGAGACCACCTATACCATTGTGACGTCGACCTTAAAGGCGGTTGGTCAGATGATCGCCGGCACCCGTTCTGCCGATGAATTGGGCGGGCCGCTCAGAATTGCCCAGATGTCGGGCGAGGTTGCTCAATATGGCCTGTCGACGGTTTTCTGGTTCATGGCCGTTTTGTCGGTCAATTTGGGCCTTATTAACCTGTTCCCGGTGCCGCTTCTTGATGGCGGGCATCTGCTCTATTTTGCCGCCGAAGCCGTGCGCGGCAAGCCGATTGGTGAGCGCGCCCAGGAGATCGGATTCCAGATCGGCCTGGTCATGGTTTTGTCCCTGATGGTGTTTGCCACCTGGAACGATCTTTCCCAGATGGGATTTTTTAAATTTCTCCAAGGGCTTGCTGGATAGAATATGAAGGTGGATGCAAAGTATAGATCTTTGCCCGCGATGTTTCGGGGGATGAGCAGGGGGGCAAAAGCCAGCCGGTTGCATTTGCCCGTGCTTGGCGGGCTGGCGAGTTGGCTGTGCCTTGGGATTCTTGCCTTGATCGTGTTTCCGGTGTCTTCGAATGCCCAGACATCCGGAGGCACAACATATGCCCAGACACCGTCCGGCTATGCGGCGACGCCTTCGGGGTACGTTGCGACCGCGACAACGCCGGGGGGCTATGCGACGACGCCGGGCGGTTATGCCCCGCAAACGCCACAATATCCGGCAACGCCTTCAGCCTATCAGCCACCCCCTGGCGCTTATGCGGCAACGCCTTCGGGCTATGCGGCAACGCCTTCGGGTTCTTCGTCGGG
>JABJES010000066.1 GCA_018663165.1 Rhodospirillaceae bacterium | reverse complement strand
TGCCTCTATTCTCTAGCGCAGTGGCGATCAGACCAAGGAAGCCGCCGAGGCGATGAAAATGACCGCTAGAGATCTTCTCGATATGAAGATTATCGACGATATTATTTCCGAGCCTGTCGGCGGTGCCCACCGGCATCCGGTGCCGACCATCAAGGCCGTTGGCGATGCGATCGACAAGGTTTTGGGGGAATGTCGAGGTGTAGAGCCGGGTGCGCTGCGTCAACGCCGCCGGGACAAATTCCTCGAAATGGGCCGTCAGGGTCTTTCTTAAACCAAGCCTCAGCCCGTCGAGCGCAGCCAGTCGAGCGCAGTCAGTCGAGCGCGTCAGCCCGTCAACTGATGTTGCCGTGGCACTGTTTGTATTTCTTTCCAGAACCGCAAGGACAGGGTGCATTGCGCCGGACCTTGCCCCATGTGGTCGGATCATCAGGGTTGGGGGGGCCTGCCTGGGCCCGTTGGATGGGTTGAGACGGCTGGCTTTGGGCCAGGGTTCCATTCTCGCCGTGATGCTCTTCCATTGCCTGGGGTTTGCGTTGAACCTCGGCATCTTCGGGGTTGCCGGTCCTGATCTCCAGATGACAGAGGACGCCGGTAATTGATTCCCGTACGCGGACCAACATCTCCTCGAACAGGTTAAAGGCCTCGTGCTTGTATTCGTTCAAGGGGTCGCGCTGGGCATAGGATCGCAGGCCGATCCCCTGGCGAAGATGGTCGAGGGACAGCAGGTGATCTTTCCAGGCCTGATCGAGGAGTTGCAACAGCAGGCTCTTTTCTGCCATCCGCAGGGTGTCGGTTCCGAAATTTGCCGCCTTTTGCGCCATCTTCTGATCACCGGCCGTGAGCAGGCGCTCTAAGATCACCTTGTGATCGACGCCTTCTTCGTTCCCCCACTCCTTGATCGACAAGTCGAGGCCAAGCACCCGCAGGGTCTCGGCATGGAGGCCATTGAGATCCCATTGTTCGGAATAGGCTTTTTCGGGAATGTGAAGGTCCACTATGTCGCAAATCGTCTCATGGCGCATATCGCCGATGGTCTCGGCGACGTCGGGGGCGGCCATGATTTCCTTGCGCTGGTCGTAAATAACCTTGCGCTGGTCGTTCATAACATCATCGAATTTGAGCAGGTTTTTGCGGATGTCGTAGTTCCGCGCTTCGACCTTTTGCTGGGCTTTTTCAAGCGCCTTGTTGATCCAGGGGTGGATGATGGCCTCGCCTTCTTCGATGCCAAGCTTTTGCAACATGCTGTCGAGGCGTTCAGAGCCGAAAATCCGCATCAGGTCGTCTTCAAGGGAAAGAAAGAAGCACGATGCACCGGGATCACCCTGGCGACCGGCGCGTCCGCGTAGCTGATTGTCGATGCGCCGGGATTCGTGGCGCTCGGTGCCGACGATGAAAAGCCCGCCGGCATCAAGGGCGATCTGGCGCGCCTTTTCGATTTCCTGACGAATGATTTCGATGCGTTTTTCCCGCTCCGCTTCGTCACTGACATCGGCCAGTTCTCCGACGACCCGCAGGTCGAAATTGCCGCCGAGCTGAATGTCAGTTCCTCGCCCAGCCATATTGGTGGCGATTGTGACGGCACCCGGCACGCCCGCCTGGGCAATGATTTGGGCTTCCTGTTCGTGATAGCGGGCGTTGAGCACCTTGTGGGGAATTTTGTTTTTCTTCAGCATGTTAGCGAGATGTTCCGAGCGCTCAATGCTGACCGTGCCGACAAGCGAGGGCTGGCCCCGTTCCTGACAGATTTTGATCAGCTTGATCAGGGCATCGTCTTTTTCGGCCAGGGTGCGATAAATCTCGTCGTCCTGATCTTCGCGAATACAAGGAAGGTTTGTCGGAATTTCGATGACATTGAGCTTATAAATCTCGTCAAACTCGTGGGCTTCGGTCATTGCCGTGCCGGTCATGCCGGCGAGTTTAGGATAGAGACGAAAGTAATTTTGGAAGGTGATCGAGGCCAGAGTCTGGTTTTCGACCTGGACCTGGACATTTTCACGCGCTTCCAGAGCCTGATGGAGGCCGTCGGAATAGCGCCGCCCTTCCATCATGCGACCGGTAAACTCATCAATGATGATAACCTGGTTGTCCTTGACGATGTAATCGACGTCTTTTTGGAACAGCGTGTGGGCGCGGAGCGCCTGACCGATGTGATGGACCAGGGAAACGTTGTTGATGTCGTATAGGGTCCCTTCCTTGAGCAGGCCGTGTTCGCGCAGCAGGTTTTCGGCCGTTTCGGCGCCCTTGTCGGTCAGCGTCGCCGAGCGCGCCTTTTCGTCCTTTTCGTAATCGTCTTCGGCCAGAAGCGGGATGATTTTATTGACCTGGATATAGAGCTCGGAAGAATCCTCCGATGGTCCGGAAATGATAAGCGGCGTGCGGGCCTCATCGATGAGGATACTGTCGACTTCATCGATGATGGCAAAATTGAAGGGCCGTTGCGCCATTTCGTCGAGGTGAAATTTCATGTTGTCGCGCAGATAGTCGAAGCCGAGCTCGTTATTGGTCGCATAGGTGATGTCGGCACCGTACGCGACGTGCCGTTCGGCATCGTTCATTCCGTGCATGATCTTGCCGACGCTGAGGCCCAGAAATTCATAAATCTGTCCCATCCAGGCGGCATCGCGGGAGGCCAGATAGTCATTGACGGTCACCACATGGACGCCGGTGCCGGCAAGGGAATTGAGGTAAACGGCGAGCGTCGAAACCAGGGTTTTACCCTCGCCGGTTTTCATCTCGGAAATCATGCCCTTGTGAAGCACAACGCCGCCGATCAACTGGACGTCGAAATGGCGCTGGCCGAGGGTGCGCTTGGCGGCCTCGCGGACGGTGGCAAAAGCCTCGACCAGCAGATCGTCAAGGTCTTCCCCATCGGCAACTCGCTTGCGGAATTCGTCAGTGCGCCCTTTTAGTTCCGCATCGGACAGCTTTTCCAGAGATGGCTCAAGCTTGTTGATCTCGTCGATCGTGGGCTGAAGGGTTTTCAGGAAACGTTCGTTTGAAGTGCCAAAAATTCGTTTAGCGAGAGCGCCTAACATATATTCTCCAAAACACCCCTCAATCGGGTTTAATAGGCCATAAGGGAAGAGGGGAATAGGGCTTATTCGCTCCCTTTGGCCGCCATCGGGCCGAACCCGTCGCAACGGCCCAAAGACAAATAGGCGGCGCATGGCGGACTGTCAACGGCGGTAATGTATTGGCGGGGTTTCATTTCTTTCCTCTTTTCGGCCTTTTCGCCTTTTCCTGGTCAGCGGTAGAGCTGCAGGGAGAACAAAAAATTTATCTAAAATTATATATATTATATAGACAGGGGCGGTCGGTTACGCCTAAAGTGCGGGTTATGTGAGGCAAGTAGCCTCTAAATTTTAGGGCCACGAAGGCCGCCAGCAAGAATGTCTTGCCCCCTTGGGGCAGTCGCTCTATGCCCGCCTCTTCTTGTGTCCGGACCTCAGGAGGAGGTTTTTTTATGAGCGCATCGGTTCTTGGCCCATTTGCGTTAGAAGGTAAGACGTCGCATCTGTTCCCTCAGTCGCCCGGCAAGGCGCTGACGGTAGAGGTGCGCACATCCCTGTTCAAGATGGCCTTAAGAGAAGCTGCGGCGATTCATGGTGGCCTGTCGCCTCGACAAGTGGAGGCGGTTTTGCCGAAATCTGTGCCGATCATGGCCAACGAGGTCGAGGATTAGACCTCTCGCCGGGTATTTAATTTTGATGCTGGTTTTTCGACCTGTCCGGGTTGCCCCTGTCCGGGTTGATTAATTTAAGGTGCAAGCCTCAGGCGAAGGCTGTAAACTCCGCCCTTCATTGAATTAAACGGCGGTTGACTGTGGACCGTAAGGTCGTCAGCTTTCCGCTTTTTGTGCAATTCGCCAAAGGATTTTCTTCATGTTTTCATGTTTCCGCCCGGTCTTGGGTGTCTCTCTTATGGGCGTTGTTATGCTCGCTTTCGGTTTTACGGCTGTTCCGGTTCAGGCGGAAGAAGAGGCGAAGGTTGTCGCCATCGTCAACGGTGAAAAGCTGTATCGTGCAGATCTTGATGTGGCAATTCGGATGCTGCCGGCTCAATACCAGAAAATGCCCCTTGATATTGTCTATCCCGCCCTTGTCGATCAGGTGGTCGAAGCCAAGCTGGTCGAAGAAGAGGGCCGCAAAAAGGGGCTCCTTGATGATGCCGCTGTGCAGGCAAGTCTCAAACGAGCCGAGGGTCGTATTATTCAACAGGCCTATCTCACCCGTTATGTTGAAGAAAACCTGAGCGAAGACGCCATGCAGGCCCATTACAAGGAATTGATGGAAACTGCCGAACCACGGGAAGAGGTCCATGCCCGGCATATCCTTGTTTCTGAAGAGGCTCAGGCCAGGGACATCATTGCTGAACTTGCCAATGGTGGCGATTTCATCGAAATCGCGCGGGAGAAATCAGTCGGCCCGGAAGCCGCAAATGGGGGTGATCTCGGGTTTTTCTCCGCCGACCAGATGGTGCCTGAATTCTCCGAGGCGGCCTTCGCCTTAGAGCCGGGCGCTATCAGTGAGGCCCCGGTGCGGTCTTCTTACGGCTGGCATGTGATTAAGGTTGAGGAACGCCGGGTTGTCGCTGCACCGACGTTTAAAGAGGCGCAGAATGAAGTTGCGACCAGCCTGTCGAAGATCATTATTGGTAAAATGATTGCCGATCTGCGCGACGATGCGAAGATTGAGGTTTTCAACCTTGACGGCACGCCTATGGAAGACAAGAAATAAGAAGCGCATTTCTACACCCCGGCGGTTTTTTCAAGCCGTCGGGGGCGCTATTTTCTTTTTAACGCAATCTCTGTATTGAACGGATAATGGCGAAATCCTCCCCGCTGGCCCCAAAACGCATACCGACCCTGCCTGAAATCGCCGGACTGCGCGTTGCCGGTGCTGCCTGCGGGTTGAAGAAAAAGAAAGTGCCGGATCTGTTTCTGGCCGAGCTTGATCCCAGCGCAACCATTGCCGGTGTTTTCACCCGTTCAAAATGTTTCTCCGCCCCGGTGGCCTGGTGCCGTCAGGCATTGAAGGGTGGCCGGGCGCGCGCCATCGTCGTCAATTCCGGTAATGCCAATGCCTTTACCGGGCTGGCCGGGGATCGCACGGTCGAACATACGGTCAAGCGTGCGGCCCGGCTCTTTGACTGCCGGGAAAAAGAAGTTTTCATTGCTTCAACTGGTGTCATCGGCCAGCCGGTGGCGGCCAATTATATTGCCTCGAAACTTGCCGGCCTGAAAAAGCGTCTTGCCCCCAACGGCTGGAAAGGTGCGGCCAGCGCCATCATGACAACGGATACCTTCGTCAAGATGGCGACCCGGCAGACGCAAATCGACGGTGTTCCCATAACCATCAACGGGTTTGCCAAGGGGGCGGGCATGATCGCCCCGGATATGGCGACTATGCTGGGCTTTATTTTTACCGATGCGGCGATTCCGGCGCCGATTCTGCAAAAACTCCTCAGCCGCGCCACTGACCGTTCCTTCAACAGTATTACTGTCGATAGCGACACCTCGACCTCTGATACGGTTCTGCTCTGCGCTACCGGTAAGGGGGGCAAGCACAGGAAAGTTACTTCTATTAGCCGCCGCTTGTGGGCCTTCCGCGAGGCGCTGGAAGATCTCTGCCGCGACCTGGCCCAGCAAATCGTTCGCGACGGTGAGGGGGCGAGCAAATTCATCACCATTTCCGTCTCCGGCGCTGCATCGGCCAGGGCAGCGCGGCGCATCGGTCTCTCGATTGCTAATTCACCCCTGGTAAAGACCGCCATTGCCGGTGAAGACGCCAATTGGGGGCGCATTGTCATGGCTGTCGGCAAGGCCGGTGAAAAGGCCGAGCGTGATCGTCTGGCGATTTCCATGGGGGGCGTCCAGATCACCCGCAACGGCCAGTTGGTGAAGGGCTATGACGAGGCCCCGGTGGCAAAGCATCTTAAGGGTCAGGAAGTGGACATCGCCGTCGATATCGGGGTCGGTCGCGGCAAGGCCACGGTCTGGACCTGTGACCTCACCCATGGCTATATCGATATCAATGCCGATTACCGGAGCTAGTTCCTCTTCCTCATCTGATTTCGCACCGCTGGACAGTGCGCGCCTCCGTTTGCGCCGTATCGAACACAGTGATGCCGAACTGATCCGCGAGCTGGCTGGCAATTGGGAGGTCGCCCGTTTTCTCGCTCATGTCCCCCACCCCTATGCCCCCGGCCTTGCCGAGGACTGGATTGCCCATTCCCAGCGTTCTCTGATCGCCGGCAATGAGATCAACCTCGCCATTGTGCGCCGTGATGACGATCAGCTTGTCGGCGTTATCGGTATTGTGCTTGAGCCCCATGGCCGGGCAGGAGAGCTCGGTTATTGGATTGGACGCCCTTATTGGCGTCAGGGCTATGCCATTGAGGCGGTTAATCTGTTTCTTGGTTTTCTCTTTCAGGCCCGTCGGATTGAAAGAGTTACCGCCAGCACCTTGCGCCATAACAGGCCGTCTCTGGCGATTCTGGAAAAGGCCGGTCTGAATTTCGAATCGGAAGGGGAAAGGGATTTTCCTGCTCGTGGCGGTGCCAAGCCAGTGATGATCTACACCATGACGCGGCGTCAGTTTGAGGCTGTGCCGCAATCGGCCCCGCAATCGGCCCTGCAACCGGCTCTGCAGCCAGACACGCCACCGGCTCCGCCTGTTGCCGCTCGGCTTGAGACTTCCGCCGCCAAGCCGGTGGTGCTGGTTTCCGCCGTGGCGCTTATCGATGGTGACGGCCGGGTTCTGCTGGCCCAACGCCCGGTGGGAAAAACGATGGCGGGTTTGTGGGAATTTCCCGGCGGCAAGGTCGTGGCTGGCGAAACCCCGGAAGAGGGACTGATCCGGGAATTAAACGAAGAGCTGGGCATCGATGTCAGCGGCAATTGCCTGGCACCGTTTACCTTTGCCTCCCATGCTTATGCGAATTTCCACCTGTTGATGCCGCTGTTCGTCTGCCGCAAATGGGTGGGACTGGTGAAGCCCCAAGAGGGTCAGGCGCTGGTCTGGGTGCGTCCGGAGCATCTCGATAATTATGATATGCCGCCAGCAGACGAGCCATTGGTCGCCATGCTGCGTGATTATCTCTAATCGTCGGTTATTTTTTCTGCCTTTGTATGGAGTGCCGTCGCGAGATCCTGTTTGGCGCTGCCCGGCGTCAGGGGTTGTTGCTGCCCTGGGTCAGGTGCCCAGGCCGTCATCGTCAAAATCTGAAAGGTTGCCGGCAGGCGGCCGTCCGGGGTTTTAAATCGCTGTCCATATATTTCGGCTGCCCGCATTGCCGTGGCCCGGCGTGTCGGCGTGCGACGGCGGTTCCTCAGGACATTGGTCTCGCCCATGCCGCGTAACTCGGCCATCAGGTTAAAGATGCTCTCATAGCTTACGGTGAGGGTATCACTGTCAACCACCGGCAGGGCGAAACCGGCCCGTTGAAGAAGCGCCCCGGCATCACGGATGTCGACAAAGGGTGATACCCGTGGGCTCGCCCCGCCTTCTTCCACCGTCTCCGCTTCGATCCAGGCTTCTCTAAGTTCATTCAAGGTCTCACCGCCGAGAAAGGTGGCGAGAAACACTCCATCTGGTTTGAGGCAGTGGCGGATCTGGGCCAAGGTGCCGGGCAGATCATTGACCCAATGGAGGCTGAGGCAACTCAGAACGAGGTCGAACCGTTCATTCGCGAAAGGCAGGGCCTCTTCATCGGCGGCCAGAGCCTGGCGGGCGAGGCCGTGGGCGCCGTCCGCCTGTCCCCTTCGGGTCAGGGCGGCCATGGATGGGGAGAGATCGGTTTCGATCAGGGTTTCAATCCCGCCCCGGCCTTTGAGCATCGCGCCGATTTCGCCGCCATGACAGCCAAGGTCCAGCGCCATGGGAAATTGTCGCTTGATGTCGTCCAGTCGCTCAACAAGGCGTTCGGCTGCCTCACGGACGAGAAAGTTGTGGCTGGGCCATTGCGCGACCGCCCGATCGCGGCGTCGGCGCAGTAGTGCCCGGTCGAACGGGGCGGCGGATTGATTTTCGTTATCGGCCATGGGGCCATTATAGAGGAGACGCCCGGTTACGCCTCCCCGGAATTGACTTCGCTTGTCCGTGGGGCCTTCATGGAGGTCATGGAAAATGCAGGATCAAAATCGGATATGAGTCCAGGGGGCGTTATCGGGCCAAGGGGCGTTATCAGGACTGGCTGGCGGTATCTGGCCGGAAGGACGCTTGATGTTTTGCTTCCCCCTCGCTGCCTTGGCTGTGGAACCATGATGGAGGATGTCGGGGGCTTGTGTTCGGACTGCTGGAAGGCCGTTGACTTCATCGCTCCACCGCTCTGTGAGCGTTGCGGCACCACCTTTACCCTGGAGGCCGATCCCGGTGCCCTGTGTGGCATCTGTGCCCGCCATGAGCCCGCCTATGGCCGTGCGCGCTCGGTTTTTGCTTATGATGCGGCAAGCCGCCGCCTTATCCTTGATTTAAAATATGCCGATCGCACCGATGCCGCCCCGGCTTTCGGTCGCTGGATGGCTCGGGCGGGAGTTGAACTTCTCGGGGGAGCGGATTTTCTGGTGCCGGTGCCGCTTCACTGGACGCGGCTTTTTACCCGTCGCTATAACCAGGCGGCTCTGTTGGCCGGTGCGGTGGGGCGGGAATTCGGTGTGGCAGTTTTGCTAGATCCACTTATCCGCCTGCGCCGCACGCCTTCCCAGGGGCGGATGAACGCTTCTGATCGACGGCGGAACCTGCGCGGTGCCATTGCCCTGCGCCCGGAAAGGGCACAGCAGGTCGAGGGGCGGAGCCTGGTTCTTGTCGATGATGTTCTGACATCGGGGGCAACAGTTTCGGAATGCGCCCATGTCTTGTATAAAGCGGGCGCCCGGAACGTCGATGTCCTGACCCTGGCCAGGGCCGTGCATCCGGCTCTGATCGATGATAATTAGACGTGTAAATGAAAGACGGAATAAAGCCCTGATGCCTGAGATCGAGATTTATACCTCTCCCCTGTGCGGCTATTGCAGCCGTGCAAAACGATTGCTTGTCGCCAAGGGGGTCACCTATCAGGAGATTAATGTGATGCTCGATCCGGCGCGACGCGCCGAGATGATTGAGCGGGCCGGTGGCGGTCGCACCGTGCCGCAGATTTTTATCGACGGCACGCCTGTCGGCGGGTCCGATGAGTTGGCCGCATTGGATCATGCGGGCCGTTTGGATGCTCTTTTGGGATTGGAGGCGTAACCATGGCTGATAGCTTTAAGGTCGCCTGTGTACAGGTTAATTCCGGTAATGATATTGCGGAAAATATCGCTGCCGTGACGCCGCTTATTCGTAGTGCCGCCAAAGATGGGGCGCGCCTGATCACGACGCCTGAATGCGTGACGATGATGGAAGACGGCCGCGAAAACGTGCTTGCCAAGGCGCTCGCCGAAAAAGACCATCCGGCCCTGCCGGCTTTTTCCGACCTGGCTCGGGAAACCGGTGCCTGGATTGTCGTCGGCTCATTGGCGATCCGTCCCGAGGATGGGGGGCAAGGTGAGGCAGAGCGTATCGTCAACCGTTCCTATCTGATCGATGCAAAGGGCAAAATTGCCGCACACTATGACAAAATTCATATGTTCGACGTCGATATCGAAGGCGATAGAATCTATCGCGAATCGGCGACCTATCGGCCGGGAGAAAAGGCGGTTTTTGCCCAAACGCCCTGGGGGCTTTTGGGTATGACGATCTGTTACGATCTTCGCTTTCCTTATCTCTATCGTTCTCTGGCCCAGGCTGGGGCGCGTTATCTGACCATTCCCGCCGCCTTTACCCGTACTACCGGCAGGGCTCATTGGCATGTTTTGCTGCGCGCCCGGGCGATCGAGACCGGCTGTTTCGTCTTTGCCCCGGCCCAATGCGGGGAACATGCCGGTGATCGCCTGACCTATGGTCATTCACTGATTATTGCGCCCTGGGGCGAGATTCTTGCCGAGGGGGGCGAGGATGTTGGGGTAATCACCGCCGAGATTGACCCCAAACGCGGCGATGCCGCCCGGGCCATGGTGCCGTCCCTGCGCAACGGTCGGGATTTTACGCCGCCTGAAAAGATTTAGGACTTTCCGACTGGATTGGGGGAGCGCCGGGCGCAAAGCTGGCCGACGATTGCCGGCGCCGGATCGTCGATAAGCCCTTGTTTATAGGCGACAATCTCAAGTCCTGCCGCTTCGGCCATCTCCAGTAATTCCCCCTGATGTAGAAGGAAATCCGGATTGCGGGGGCGGCCATAGGCCTCGTTTCCCAGGGCGAAGGTCTGATAAATCAGAATACCGTTCTCGCTCAGTGCTGCGAACAGCCCTGGTATAAGTGGGCGGTAGAGATAATTGGTGACGATGATCCCGGCGAATTGGCGTTCCTGCAGAATACCGCCGGGGCCGAATGGGTCGGTGGCGGTTTCAAGATCGGCCTCAAGAACGTTCAAACCCGGTGTTTCGGCAATGTCGGACAAACGCGAGACATCCCGATCGACGGCACAGACCGGGTGGCCGCGTTCCAGCATCAAACGGCTATGGCGACCTGAGCCGCAGGCAAGGTCGAGAACCTCGCCGCCGGGCGGGATCAGGGGGGCGAAACGGACGATCCAGGGTAAGGGGGTCACTGGCCGTTTTCTCTTGTCGCCAGCACCATGTAATTGACCCCGACATCATGGGAAAGCCGCCACGACCCGGTGATCGGGTTATAGGCGGCACCGGTGATATCGTCGATTTTGAACCCGTTTTTCCGCAAAGCGGCGGCGATTTCCGATGGTTTGACGAATTTGTCCCATTGGTGAGTACCCGGTGGCAGCCAGCGCAGGATGTATTCGGCCCCGATGATGGCAAGGGCGAAGGATTTCGCCGTCCGGTTGAGGGTGGCGAGAATCATCACACCGTCCGGTTTGAGGAGTGAACAGCAGGAGCGGATGAAAAGGTCGCGGTCGGCCACATGCTCGATCACCTCCATGTTGAGAATAACGTCGAAACGTTCTTTCCCCTTTGCCAGCGCCTCGACACTGGTTTGCCGGTAATCGATGGAAAGACCATTGGATTTGGCGTGGGCGGCAGCGATTTGGATGTTTTTTTCTCCGGCATCGATTCCGGTGACGTTTGCGCCCAAGCGCACCATCGGCTCACAGATCAGCCCGCCGCCGCAGCCCACATCAAGCAGGCCGAGCCCGGTCAGGGGGTTGGAATCATCCGTATTTCGCCCAAAATGGGCCGCCAGTTTGTCGCCGATATAGGCCAGGCGCACGGGGTTGAACATGTGCAGGGGCCGGAAGTCACCTTCGACGTCCCACCAGGCCTCTGCCAGGGCGTTAAAACGCTCGATTTCTCGGTCGTCGATGGTGCCGGACATGAAATTTTCCTCAATCTGCCGTCAGGACGGGCTTGCCTAAGTTCTGATAAATTATGTATACGCGCCTTGGGCGCGGCAATCATTGGTCTTTTGGTCCAATCTTATAGTATCAGTGACGTTGCAAATTTGGCATGCCGGTTTGAGCCTTTAAGGGCCGGACCGGGGAGACGGAGTTTATGGCGCGTATTGTACAGAAATTCGGCGGCACATCGGTTGGCGATATTGAACGCATCCGTAATGCCGCCCTGCGTGTCAAGCGTGAGGTCGATGCCGGTAACGAAGTGGCCGTCATCGTTTCGGCGATGGCGAACGTGACTAATCAGCTTGTCGAATACGTGCATGAGTTTGGTGCCCTTTATGACCAGAAGGAATACGATGCGGTGGTCTCTAGTGGCGAACAGGTGACCAGCGGCCTGATGGCCCTGGCCTTGCAGGAGCTGGGTATCCCCGCACGGTCCTGGTTGTCCTGGCAAATTCCGATCCATACCGACGATGCCCACGGCAAGGCCCGGATTGAAATTATAGAAACCGCCGAAGCGAAAAAGAGTCTGGCGACGGGTGAGGTCATGGTTGTGGCTGGTTTTCAGGGCATTGGACCCGACAATCGAGTCACAACGCTTGGTCGTGGCGGGTCGGATACCAGTGCGGTGGCTCTGGCAGCCGCACTTGAAGCGGAAAGATGTGATATATTTACCGATGTGGACGGGGTTTATACCTGTGACCCGCGGATCATTGCGAAGGCGCGGAAACTCGATAAGGTTACCTATGAAGAGATGCTGGAAATGGCGTCTCTCGGTTCAAAGGTGCTGCAACCCCGTTCCGTTGAGATGGCAATGAAATATGGGGTTCGGGTTCAGGTCAGATCGACCTTCGACGAAGCAAACGGCACCCTGATAGTTGATGAGGATGAGGTTTTGGAAAAGGAAGTTATTAGCGGTATCGCTTACAGCCGCGACGAAGCAAAGATCACCCTTGTGCGGGTTGCCGACAAGCCCGGCGTAGCGGCCGATATTTTTGGCCCCCTTTCAGAGGCAAATATCAACGTTGATATGATCGTGCAGAACGTTTCGGAAGACGGCGCTGCTACGGATTTGACCTTTACCGTGACCAAGGGCGATCTGGCCCGCGCCGTGGCGGTTCTGGAGGAAAGGCGTGATGACCTCGGCTATGCCCGGTTGGTGCCGGACCCTGATGTGGTCAAAATTTCCATTATCGGCGTCGGTATGCGCTCTCATGCTGGTGTCGCCCAGCAGATGTTCAGCGCCCTGGCCAAAGAGGGGATCAACATTCAGGTGATCTCGACCTCTGAAATCAAGGTCAGCGTTCTGGTCGCCGAGAAGCACACGGAAAAGGCGTTGAGCGCCCTTCATACGGCCTATGGGCTGGACGTTTCCTAGCCCATCATAGCCGAGTTGGAGGGTCAGGCCCGCCTGGACGCGCTTTGGCGGCGGGGAAGGGAATTTCTCGGCTGTCGCTATGCCATCCTCGGTGGGGCGATGACCTGGCTGTCTGAGCGCCATCTGGTTTCCGCCATATCCAATGCCGGTGGATTTGGTGTTCTTGCCTGCGGGTCGATGACGACCGAGCTGCTTGATAAGGAAATTGCCGCGACGGCGGAAATGACCGACAAGCCTTTCGGTGTCAATCTCATCGTTATGCATCCCGATTTGGATGAACTGGCTGCGGTCTGTATCAAGCGCAAGGTCAGTCATGTGGTGCTTGCCGGTGGCCTGCCCCGCAAGCCTCTGATCGAGAGTCTGAAGGAAGGCGGGGTCAAGGTTCTTTGCTTTGCGCCGACTCTCGGCATCGGCAAGAAACTCATTCGCACCGGGGCCGATGCCCTGATCATTGAGGGCATGGAGGCTGGCGGCCATACCGGTCCTGTGGCGACCAGCGTTCTTGCCCAGGAAATCCTCCCCATAATCAGAGATGTCCCGATTTTCGTTGCCGGGGGAATCGGCCGCGGCGAGGCCATTGTCTCTTATCTGGAGATGGGGGCGGCTGGTTGTCAGCTTGGCACCCGCTTTGTCTGTGCCACCGAGTCCATCGCTCATCCCGACTTCAAGAAGGCCTTCATCAGGGCCAGCGCCCGGGATGCCGTTCTTTCTGTACAGCTTGATCCACGTTTTCAGGTTATTCCGGTGCGTGCCTTGGCGAATGCGGCGTCGCGGCAATTTCTCGAAATACAGGCTTCTGTTATTGAAAAATTTAACAATGGCGAGGTAAGTCAGGAAGACGCCCAGCTTGAGATCGAGCATTTCTGGGCGGGCGCTTTAAATCGTGCGGTGATCAAGGGCGATATCGAGAACGGCTCTTTGATGGCCGGTCAGAGCGTCGGCATGGTGTCGGCAGAACAGCCGGCGATAGAGATTCTGCAAGAACTGGTCGATCAGGCTGTAAATACGCTAAACGCACGCGGAGCGGCTGAAAAGGAAGACTGATCATGAACGCCATGGATCCAGGCAAGTCTCTCCGCCTGTTGCGCAAGGTCCGCGACGTTATGGCCGCTTCGGCCAAGCCCCAAGAGCGCCTCGACAAGATCGTCCGGGTTATAGCCAGCGGCATGAAGGCCAATGTCTGTTCGGTTTACGTCATGCGGGCGGGTAATATCCTTGAGTTATTCGCCACCAGGGGGTTGAAGCGTAAAGCGGTTCACCACACCCGGCTGCGGGTTGGTGAAGGCATCGTCGGCGACATTGCCGCCCATGCCAAGCCTCTCGCTCTGGCTGATGCGACGACCCATGCTTCCTATACCTTTCGGCCTGAAACCGGCGAGGAGAAATTTTTCTCGATGCTGGGGGTGCCGATTCTTCGCAGCGGTAACGTCATCGGCGTTCTCGTGGTCCAGCATGCGGAAAAGCGCGAATATATTGAGGAAGAAACCGACCTCATGCAAACGGTGGCGATGGTGCTTGCCGAGTTGGTGTCTTCGGGCGGCCTGGTCGAGGCTGGCGAACTTTCAACCGTTGATGGAATTGGCCTTCTCCCCCTGCGCCTCGAAGGGGTCCAGCTGAACGGTGGACTGGCCATCGGTCAGGCCGTCCGCCATCAGCCGTATATCTTTGTCCGTAATCCTGTCGCCGAAGACCCGGAGGCAGAGCTTCTCCGTTTGAATGCCGCTCTTTCAAACATGCATAGCGCCCTTGAGTCCCTGTTTTCGTCTTCTGGCCTTGATGCCGGTGAGAGTGGCGATATTCTTGAAACCTATCGCATGTTTGCCGAGGACCGGGGGTTCGTGCGGCGTATTCGGGATGTGGTGCATACCGGCCTGACCGCCGAGGCGGCGGTTCAAAAGGTGCAGGAAGACACCCGCGTTCGCATGCTCCAGATCCCGGACCCTTATTTGCGGGAAAGATTGCACGATCTTGAGGATCTGACCAACCGGCTCGCCCGTCATCTTTCCGGGGATGTAAAAACGGCGGCTGAAATGGATCTTCCCGATAATGTGGTTTTGATCGCCCGCACGCTGGGCCCGGCGGATCTTCTTGAATACGATCCCAAACGGTTGCGGGCGCTGGTGTTGGAAGAAGGATCCCAGACCTCCCATGTGGCGATTATCGCCCGTGATTTGGATATTCCCGTTCTGGGGCGGGTAAAGGATGTTCTCAACCGTATCGACGCCTTGGAACAGGTTATTGTCGATGCCGACAATGAACAGATCATCATTCGTCCCGGTGATGACGCTCTGCAGGTTTACAAGAAGAATATACGGGCCCAGGCCCAGCGACTGGCTGGCTATGAGGCGATCCGTGGGCGCTCGGCGGAAACCAGGGATGGTGAGAAGGTCTCTCTCAATATCAATGCCGGTTTGTTGGCCGATCTTCCGCAAATGCATGCGACCCGCGCCGATGGCATTGGTCTTTATCGCACGGAAATTCCCTTCATGGTTCGCTCGAGCTTTCCCGATGTCGATGCCCAGACCAAGCTTTACAAGAAGGTGATCGACCAATCCAAGGGCCGCAGCGTGATCTTTCGTACACTCGATATTGGTGGGGATAAGGCGTTGCCCTATATGCGCCTGGAAGAGCAGGACAATCCGGCCATGGGCTGGCGGTCGATCCGCATCGGTCTAGACCGTCCTGCTATCCTGCGGCAACAGCTTCGGGCATTGATCAGGGCGGCGGCAGGCCGCAAGCTCGACGTTACTTTTCCGATGATCTCGGACGTTTCGGAGTTCCTGGCGGCTCGCGCGGTGTTTGATCTTGAACTTGCGCGGGCGCGTTCGCGGAAGCAGAAATTGCCGCGAAAAATCCGTGTCGGCTCAATGCTGGAGGTTCCAGCCCTTGCCTGGCAGTTGCCCGCCCTGCGCCCCCATGTGGATTTTATTTCGGTCGGCAGCAACGATTTGGTGCAGTTTCTTTTTGCCTCAGATCGCGGTAATCCCCACCTCTCCGGGCGCTATGATCCTCTTTCGCCGTCGATTCTTTCGTTTCTGCGCTGGGTGGTTAAAACCTGCGACGATCTCGATTTGCCGATCAGCCTCTGTGGTGAGATGGCCGGGCGGCCCCTGGAAGCCATGGCGCTGGTCGGGCTTGGATTTCGCTCTCTGTCGATGACGCCCTCGGCCATCGGGCCGGTGAAATATATGGTTCTGACCCTTGAGGAGGAGCCCTTGCGGGATTATCTCGACATTCTCTGCGGTCTTTCGGACCATTCCGTGCGCGACAAGCTCAGTATTTATGCCAGAGACCACGGAATTACAGTTTGATTTGTGTGAATTAACCGGTTTTGCGCCTAATGTTGCTATTATCCGAAGGCGTTGTAATTAAATCTTTTCTTGCGCTTTGAGCTTCTTCCGGGGCATTTTGCCCGAAGGTTTTATATTGGTGTAGAGTTGCAAAGGTGCTCTGTGCGTCGTTTTTCCTGTGGCAGACGGTCAAATAAGGGTTTTGATGTGGCCAGCGATCTTTCGGAATAAGAGAAATGGCAAAAAAGGCAAAGCTCAAACTGGGTATTCCTGATGTCGGTAAGGCAGAAGGGGCAGCCAGGGAGAAAAAAAATCGATCCTCCAAGAGCTCCGGGGGAAAGGGAAAGGCTGCGCTCAAAGATGAGACTTCATCCTCGGATTTGTTTGATGATGCATCTGCAGAGACGCTTGCAGGGCCTGTGAAAACGCCCCCCGCAGAAACACGTTCTGCAGAAACACGCTCTGAAACACGCTCTGTCGGAACGTCTTCTTTTTCTGATGAGGCCGATGTCGGCACGATCTTTCGCACAATTCGCGAAAGCAAGAAGCTGGAACTGTCTGAAGTCGCGGCTAAGCTCTGTATTCGTTTGGCTTATCTCAGAGCCATTGAGGACGGGAATACAGAAGAACTTCCCGGCTCGACCTACGCCATTGGATTTGTCCGGGCTTATGCCGAACTCCTCGATCTTGATCACAAGATGATTGTCGAAAAGTTTCGTGTGCAAACATCCGGCCTGGGTGGAAAAACAGAGCTCAATTTTCCTGAACCGGTACCTGAAAGCCGCGTTCCAAGTGGTGCTGTTCTTCTTATCTCCCTCCTTTTGGCAGCGATTGTCTATGGTGGTTGGTATCGTCTGACCATACCCGACGATGGGAGTGAAATAGTATTTACGGAAATTCCCGGTCGTCTCGCCACGTATTTTTGGGGGGATGATGAGATGGCGCAATTGGAGGGCACCCGTGGTGATATCAATTCGGAATGGGAAGGATCCGCTTATGAGCCTCCTGATGCCGATATGCCTTTGTCGTCGGAGAATGGTGACTTGTCATTCGGGATGACTCATTACTCAGCTTCCGTGCCGTCGCGGGGCGAGCATGTTGTTGTTTATTCCGATGAGGCTTTGCCGCAACAGCCTGTTGCATCTGGCGATCCTGGCGAAGATGCTGCTGCCGACAGCCTTGAGGTTGAGACCTATGGTGTAATCGTTCGTCATCCGGTTTTTATTGATGAAAGTGTCGGTGATACCAGCGAGATGCCTCAGGCGATTGTCGAAGAAGAAACGACGCCTAAAATGGAATGGGAAGA
>JABJES010000068.1 GCA_018663165.1 Rhodospirillaceae bacterium | reverse complement strand
ATAAATCAACACCATCCAGGTTTGCATGAAGGAGCGTGGCACCGCGAAAATCCACATCGGTCAAATTAGAGTTCCTGAAATCAGCATTGGAAAGATTGGCACCGTTCAACGAGGCGCCGGTCATATCCATCTGAATCATGGTGGCGCGGGACAGCCGGGCGCCGGAAAGCTGAGCGCCCGTCAGGTCAGCAAGCTCTTGCCCCGATGGATCATGGTGATGGGTCTGGAATTTCAGCTCACTGCCTTCGGACACCATGAGCGTGCCGTCACTGAGATTGGCGTCTTCAAGATTGGCATGGTCGAGTATGGCACCCCGCAAGTAGGTACCGCGCAGATCGCACATGGAAAGATTGGCATTGGAAAGGTTGGCATCGCATAAATCCGTGCAGAATAAATCAGCCTCCTGCAGATCAGCCCCGATCAGGATGCATTCACTCAATTTCGCACCGACCAGTTTCGCTTTTCTCAGGCAGGCGCCGGTCAGATTATAACCAACCAAAAAGACCAGACTCAAATCGGCTGGCTGGCCAGCTTCTCCTTGCACCCAATGCCTGTGTCTTTTGAGAATCTCGGCAATCTTGGATGTGCTTAGATGCCTGGTCGTCATTTTTCCGTAAACCCCCCGGATTTTGAAATAACCAATATAGAAGTAACAGAGTAATCCGAATAAATCCTAAAGAAACCATACAATTTTTGCCAAATTTAAGACTCCCGGCTAGCAGCGCTTCACAAGATCGTGAAAGCCCGCGAGGGCAACGTGACTAGTGTCTTTTAACGATCTCGATACACTCCCCTCCTGCCGGCCCAACGCCGGATAAAATTGTTTCGTTATTTTCACAACCAATCGGAGACACATTCACATGTCCACTCATTCCAAAACTCTCGGCGTTACCCTCGCCACCGCCGCCGCCGCCCTGTTCGTTGCCGGTGCCGCCATGACCATCGCCCCGACCGCCGCCAAAGCCGAAGGCGTTAAATGCATGGGCGTCAATTCATGTAAAGGCCAGGGCGTCTGCAAGACCGCCTCGAACGAATGCAAGGGCCTTAACGCCTGTAAGGGCCACGGCTTCATCATTGTCGATAGCGCAGCCGATTGCACAGCTAAGGGCGGCACCATCAAAAAGTAACGATACCAACCGCCTCAAGAACACCCCCCGGAGAGATCCCTATTCTCTCCGGGGGCGTGGTGGAAAACAAATGACCAAAGACAACAACACATTGACCGGATTCGGTCTCGGCCTGCGGCCCAAACATTTTCCGGCGATCCTTAATGATCATGCCGGACGCACACCCGGTGTCGACTGGTTTGAAATCCTCTCCGAGAACTTTATCAAGGTCGGCGGCCCGGCCCGGCGCAATCTCGACCGGGTCCGCGAGCGCTATCCCATCGTCATGCACGGGGTCTCGCTTTCCATCGGCGCCCCGGACCCCCTCGATATGAACTATCTGGCCGGATTAAAGGCATTGATCGACCGCATTGAACCGGTTCTGGTTTCCGATCACCTGTGCTGGACCGGTGCCCATGGCCTCAACCTCCACGACCTTCTGCCGGTTCCTTTGACTAAGGAAGCCCTCAATCATGTTGCTGACCGGGTTTCCAGGGTTCAGGACTATCTCGGCCGCCGCATCCTGCTGGAAAATGCCTCGACCTACGTTACCTTCGCCGCCGACGAGATGACCGAATGGGAGTTCATCTCCGCACTGGCAGAAAAGGCTGATTGTCACATTCTTCTCGACGTCAACAATGTCTATGTTTCGGGATTCAATCACGGCTTTTCGCCCGCCGAATATCTGGCTGGCCTTCCCGCAGACCGTATCCGCCAGATACATCTGGCCGGGCATCAGAACAACGGCGATCACATCGTCGATACACATGATGCGCCGGTCGCCGATCCGGTGTGGGATTTGTATAGCCAGACCATAAGCCGCTTCGGCCCGATCCCAACCATGATCGAGCGCGACGATAATATTCCTGAATTTAGCGAACTGGTGGCCGAGCTCGATCAGGCGCGCGCCCTGTGCCGCACGGCAACCCGCGAACCGGCAACCAGTGAGGCCGCGGCATGACGACCAGCCTGGCCGACATCCAGAGTGCATTCCAAAACCGGTTGTTGACCGGTGCCGACGATCTTATGCCCCTGCTCGCCAATGGCGGGCGCTTTTTTAAAGTTTATGACAACGCCTATAGCTTGCGTCTTCTGGAAGTGTTGGCGGAGGATTTTTCGGCCCTCCACACCCTGCTCGGCGATCAAAAGTTTGAACAGGCCATGAGGGCCTATCTGGCCGACCACCCCTCACAGCATACCTCCATCCGCTGGCTGGGCCGCCATCTTACAGAATGGCTCGGCCGCACCGAGCCCTGGCGCGACCACCGTGAGCTTGCCGACATGGCGGCCTTCGAATGGGCCCTTGGGCTTGCCTTTGATGCGCCCGACGCGCCAGTTCTGGAATCTGAAACCCTGGCTGACGTGGCGGCGAGTGAGTGGCCCTCGATCATTTTTTCTTTTCACCCGGCATTTAGGACCGTTGACCTGTTGTGGGATATTATCCCCTTTCAGCAGATCGTCACCAGGGATGACACCCCCACCGCCGCGCCGATGCCATTAGAACACCCTGCCACCTGGGCCGTATGGCGTGACCCGGACAGCCTGAGCGTCTGCTATAGCCAGCTTGATAAGGGTGAGGCCAAGGCGCTCAATGCGGCCCGCGAAGGAGCAACCTTCGCCGATCTTTGCACCTTGCTCGCCGAGACTGCAGACGAGACTGTGGACGAGAATGCCGCCGCCCACGCCGCTGGCATGCTCAAGAGCTGGATCGACAATTGCTGGATCACAGGGCTTGCCATCAAAGACAACGACAAGCCCTGATCTCCGGAAACGTCGTTACCTCAAGAACATTTCTTGGCGATCAAATGATCCAGCGAGAGTGCGCCAGCACCCCGCGCCATGATATATCCCAGCGACATGAGCCAGAAAATATGGACCGGCCAGGCATCGGGGAAAACAAAGATCTGGATCACTGCGGTCATGGAAAGAAGCATGAATGCACTCAGCCGGGAAGCAAGACCAATAATCAGAAGCACCGGGAAAACGTGCTCGGCGACCGCTGAATAATAGGCCGCCCATACCGGCGGCATAAGCGGCACCTTATATATGGTTTCAAAGAGAACGAAGGTCGATTCCTTAAGCGCAAATCCATCGACCTTGGTCTGGCCTGACTGCCAGAAGACGTGAGCAACACTCACCCTGGCAATCACGGCCAGCACCCAATGGGGTATCTTGTCACACAGGCCATTAAATAAATTAACAAAGCCAGCGACCGTCGTTTGTATCTGTGTCATCCGTAATTTCCCCCTGAAAGATTTATATTGGTAACAGCGCCAAGGCCGAACAGATCGGCCAATATCTCTTGCGGGTTCCAATCCCCGCCAGATTCTTCAAATGCCACGCCAAGGATTTTTCCGGCCATAAGCGCAGTGATAAAATCAAATTCCATCGGATCAAGCTCTCTCATCTCGATCCTCTCCTCGACACGCAAAATCAACAGCCTCGCCTCGCCGGGGGCAATATCCGCAAGCTGCTCAATATCACCATCCTTATTATGCGCCTGCCAGATCTCTTTGAGTGAATAGTCTGAATGAAGCAGGCGGCAGGAAGGGTGAAATTGAAAGCGAATAGATGAGAGCGCCGAAGCCGCAACGTCTTTTAAGGCTCCCGTATCCAACACCGTCGCATCTGCCGCATGGGTGGCCTGATGATGCGCCAGCTCAAGGCACGCCATATCGCCGAGATAGGGCGTTGATTGTGCCGGACCAAAGCCCTCGATAAAGGCCGGAAATTCATCCCCGTAATCTGCCAGCACCGGCGAGCGAGGAAGGTGGGCACTAATGAAATCACGGGCTGCATAGGCAAAGAATTCATCGCCAACAAGACGCTTAATAATTGGGTAAAGATCGCCCAGGGCGTCGATCAACTTGGCAAAAACATTATTTCGGTAAATCGCCATGCCAGCCGAGAAAGGAACGTTTCCCGGCGCGAAATCAGCCTCCCCCAGGCCTCCGGGCTGGCTCAAAACCGCCGAGCGAAATGCATTTTGAAATTCACGCAGCGTGTTCATTGCCACGCTCCAATATGGATTGTTCGATTATCGCCCGCGCCTTGGCAGCCTCACTAACAAGCACCTCAAGTTCTGGAATATCCGTGTCCCATTCGATCAATGTGGGGACCGGGCCGAGCCGTTCAATGGCGCGGCTATAGAGATCCCAGACCGCTTGCCTGACCTTCGAGCCATGATCGTCGATCAGAATGTCACCGCCTGAACTGGTCTCACGCTTGTGTCCGGCAAGATGAATTTCACCAATGATCTCAGGCGACAGAGCCGCCAGATAGGCCGCCATGTCGAGACCCGTATTCTCAGAACTGACATAAAGGTTATTAACGTCGAAAAGAATCCCGCAGCCGGTCTGCTCGGCCAGCGCGATTAAAAAAGCCACCTCGTCTATCTCCTCACCCTGGGGGCGCAGATAAGAGGACGGGTTTTCGATCAGAATCTGCCGCCCCAAGACGTCCTGAATGTGGGAAACATTATCGCAAACAGCATTCAGAGCCTCTTTCGTATAGGGAACAGGCAGAAGATCGGGCAGGAAGACATCACTTTCGCGGCTCCAGGCCAAATGGTCGGAAACCAGCGCTGGCTGGAACCGGTCGACCAGCGCCTTGAGCCGCTCCAGATGCACAGCGTCAACCGGATCAGGGGAACCTGGTGACAGGCCGACGGCATGGAGTGAAATCGGATAGCGCTCGGCCATAATTTCAAGGTGAGCCATAAACGGGCCGCCGGGGCTCATATAGTTTTCCGGATGCACCTCCAACCAGTCGATGCCCGTCTTGGTCTTGAGGATAGCGTCATAATGGACAGGCTTGAACCCGATTCCGACCGAAGGCGAAACCGGGTCCTTGCCATGTGCGGAGGGTAAAGCCCCCCCTTTGATCGCCAAAGATTGCATCTGCAACCTCAATCCAATCAGCTTTTCGGCACGGGGGCCTTGTGACCTTCCCTCGCCGTCATGCTGCCGCCCATCTTGACGCAGGTGCCTGCGGGCACGAGCTTCCAGGCATTGCCCTGGTAATTGACGGTCGAGGTGCCAGCACAGGAGGTTCCCGGCCCGGCGGCGCAATCGTTCTGTCCGGCCTTGGCGACGCCAAAGCATTTTTCCATTTTGGCTTTTTCTTCAGCCGCCGCATCCACGGTGGCAAGCGCACCGGTAAACGCCGTGGCGAGAATTGCGGCCGATAAGAGTTTAGATGAATTCTTCATGTGTTTTTCCTTGTGTTGCTTTGCCTAGTCAATGTTCCAGAAAAGCTACCCTATCCTGCCATTGCCGGAAAATAAACAAGGCTTCACAGACGTTCAATAAAGCGTGACCGCCAACTCCCTGCTCCATAAGCCACATAAGCCAAAGGGCCCACTATACAAGCGGACCCTTTGGTTTATGGCGGAGGGAGAGGGATTCGAACCCTCGAGACGGTTACCCGCCCACACGCTTTCCAAGCGTGCGCCTTCAGCCACTCGGCCACCCCTCCACGGGATGCCTGTACCGCCGAAATATCAAGGCCAGCACAAGCGCGGGCAAAATAGCCGGGCTTGGCCGCACATGCAACGTCTGTTGCTTACCCCGCCCCCAGCACCCCATTACACCCGGCGAACGGTTAAACCCACGACACGCTTCATGGCTTGATCTATGATGACGGCGAAATTAACAAACTCTAGGAAAAGCCCCATGAATAGAGGCCCTCTCTCTCTTATTGGCTTTGCAATTGGCGCCATCCTGCTTTATTTCGCCCTTTACGCCGGGGCGATGGAAGTCCGTCTCAATGCGGGATCTGACAGCTACGCGACCCTGCTTTTGGGCGAATTGTGGTTTGGTCTGGCACCGGGCACCCTTAATTTCCTTCAGGCCATCATCCAGCGCTATCTCTCGCCGGAGCTTTGGGACCCAGGCATCGTCACCGTTCTTCTGTGGCCAGCCTGGATGGTTTTTGCTGTCCCCGGCGCAGCACTTGTCGCGCTCAGCCGTCAGGGGCGGAAGGCAGTTTTCGGCTAAGGAAGCGCTCTGATCGGAAGGTGCGCCTTAGTCCTCGCTGGTTTTGAGAGCCTGGATAAAGGCCGATTGGGGAATTTCCACCTTGCCGAACTGACGCATCTTCTTCTTACCCTTTTTCTGCTTTTCGAGAAGCTTCTTCTTACGGGTAATGTCGCCGCCATAGCATTTGGCGGTAACGTCCTTACGCATGGCGGAAATAGTTTCCCGGGCGATCACCCGGCCGCCGATCGCCGCCTGAATGGGGATCTTAAACAACTGGCGCGGGATCAGCTCTTTCAGCCGCTCGCAGATCACACGCCCACGGGATTCGCTTCGATCCGCATGACTGATAAAGGACAAGGCATCCACCGGCTCAGCATTGACCAGCACCGAGACCTTGACCAGATTACCCTCGCGATAATCGTCCATATCGTAATCAAAGCTGGCATACCCCTTGGAAATTGATTTCAGCCGGTCGTAGAAATCGAAAACCACCTCGTTGAGCGGCAATAGATAAACCGCCATCGCCCGGTTTCCGGCATAGGTGAGATCAATCTGTTCGCCTCGCCTGTCGGTGCAAAGCTGGAGAATGGCGCCGAGATATTCATCTGGAACCAGAATGGTCGCCTTGATCCAGGGCTCCTCGATATGATCGATTTTCACCGGGTCGGGCAGATCAGCCGGGTTGTGCAGCTCCAGCATCGTGCCGTCGGTCAGGTGAACCCGGTAAACAACGCTGGGTGCGGTGGTGATGAGGTCGAGATTGAATTCCCGTTCCAGACGTTCCTGGACGATCTCCAGATGAAGCAGCCCGAGAAAACCGCAGCGAAAGCCAAAGCCGAGCGCGGCGGACGTTTCAGCCTCGAATTCAAAGCTCGAATCGTTGAGCCGCAAACGCGACAAGCTTTCCTTCAGATCATCGTATTCACCGGCATCAATCGGGAACAGGCCGCAGAAAACCACCGGCACGCTGGGCTTAAAACCGGACAGGGCTTCGGCCGTCGGGTTCCTGTCTTCGGTCAGAGTATCGCCCACCTGGCAATCGGCCACATGCTTGATACCGGCGGTGATAAATCCAATCTCACCAGGGCCAAGGGAACTGACTTCGACATTTTTAGGCGTGAAGACACCGACCCGATCGACGTTATAGGTGCCGCCGGTCGCCATCATGCGGATTTTCATGCCCTTTTTGATCACCCCCTCACGCAGACGCAAGAGAATGACGACGCCGAGATAGGGATCATACCAGCTATCCACCAGCAAGGCCTTCAAGGACAGGGTTGCATCACCCTCGGGCGGCGGCAGGTGTTTGACCAGCGCCTCAAGCACATCGGCCACGCCGAGGCCGGTTTTGGCGGAAATCTCAATCGCCTCGCTGGCGTCGATGCCGATCACTTCCTCGATCTGGGCGCGCACCCGCTCAGGCTCGGCCGCCGGAAGATCGACCTTGTTGAGAACCGGCACGATTTCATGATTATTTTCAATCGCCTGATAGACGTTGGCCAGGGTCTGGGCTTCCACACCCTGACTCGCATCGACCACCAACAGCGAGCCTTCGCAGGCGGCGAGCGAACGGCTGACCTCATAGGCAAAATCCACATGGCCGGGCGTGTCCATGAGGTTAAGAATATAGGTCTCACCGTCTTTCGCCTTATAGGTCAGGCGCACGGTCTGGGCCTTGATGGTGATACCGCGCTCACGCTCGATATCCATGCTATCGAGCACCTGCTCCTGCATTTCACGGGTGGAAAGCCCGCCGCAGATCTGGATCAGACGATCAGCCAGCGTCGACTTGCCATGGTCGATATGGGCAATGATCGCGAAATTACGAATATGGGAAAGATCTGTCATGGGTGCTCTTGACGCCTAGCGCCGCCGCAAATAGACGAACCAGTAAACACCGCCGACCAGCAATCCGCCGCCGACCATGTTGCCGAGCGTCACCGGTAAAAGATTCATAAACGCGCTGGTCAGATCAACCGAGGCATAATCATAGGGTGTCCAGCCGATGGAATCCCAAAAGCCGCTACTTTCGCCGCAGCGGATCATCAAGGCGATGGCGAAAAAATACATATTAGCGATTGAATGCTCAAAGCCCGCCGCGACAAAGGCGGTAATCGGCGGCACGATACACAATATTTTTCCAGATACCGTATGGGCGCTGTAAGAGAGCCAGATCGCCAGACAGACCAGAACGTTACACAGGACACCGAGGAAAAAGGCATGTGTAAACGTTAAATTGGCCTTGGCCTCTGCAATGGCGAGCGCGGTTCCGCCGACAGAACCGCCAGCCATCAGATACTGGCCACCAAGATAAACCAACGCCGCCGTGCCCACAGCACCGATCAGATTACCGACATAGACAATACCCCAGGCGCGCAGCATCTCAACCCAGGTGATCTCGCGGGCGGCTGCCGCCATCACCATCAGATTGTTGCCGGTGAAAAGTTCAGCCCCGCCGATCACCACAAGGATGAGGCCGAGCGAAAAGACCAGCCCGGCCAACAGGCGCACGACACCAAAGGGCATCTCGCCAGCCCCGGTAACGACGACCGTCGAGAACAGGGCACCGAGCCCGATAAAGGCACCGGCAAGAACCGCCAGGGCAAGCAGGCTAAAGGTATCAAGACGAGCCTTGGCAGCGCCGATCTGTTCGGCTTTCAGGGCCATGTCCGGCGGCAACAGCGGATCAATGGCGTGGGGCTTTAAGCCGGAATTGCCCGAATCGTTGTGAAAATCACCTTGGGTCATGTCCTGTCCTTCGCCGCCCGGATCAACTGCGCAACCGGCCGCCGGTGGCCTTGGCGACGGCGGCGACGATCTTGGCGGCAACCTCATCTATTTCATCGTCGGTCAGTGTCTTTTCAACCGGCTGCAGGGTGACGGCAAGGGCCAGGGATTTCTTGCCCGGCTCTACACCTTTACCGGCATAAACGTCAAAAACAGTCACATCAGTAATAAGATCGCGTTCAGCACCCTTGGCGGCGCGCACCACATCACCGGCAGCGACATCAACATCGACGACGAACGCAAAATCCCGCTCCACCGGCTGGAAGGGCGAGGGCCGCAGCAAGGGCCGCGCCCGACCGTCCCGAACTTTGGGCAGAGGCACGCCATCGAGAAAAATTTCAAAGCCGGCAACCGGACCCTTGATATCGAAATGGGTGAGAATTTTGGGATGAAGCTCACCGAAATGAGCCAGCACGTTTTTCGGGCCAAGGCAAAGCACCCCGGAACGACCGGGATGAAACCAGCCCGGTGCTGATGCCATGATCTGAAGCTTGTCAGTGGACACACCCGCAACGGCCAGGGCGGCCAGGGCATCGGCCTTGGCATCAAATGCATCAGCCTCGCGCGTTGGCCCGCTCCAATGGCGGGGGCTGGTCGCCCCGGCGCGCAGGCCAGAAGCCACAACGATCTGTTCTTCCGGCTTATTGCCGTTATAGATCTGGCCGATTTCGAACAGAGCAAAATCTTTTTGCCCGCGCGCCAGATTACGGCTCGCCGCCGCCGCCAGATTAGGCAGGGCCGAGGGGCGCATAACATCCAGATCGCTGCTGATCGGATTGAGAAGCTTTAGCTCTTCTTGGCCACCGCCAAAAAGCGTCGCCGTTTTCTTATCGAGGAATGACCATGTGACCGCCTCGACAAGGCCGCGAGCGGCAAGGGAACGGCGCACCGCCCCGCGGCGTCGTTGGGCGGCACTCAAGACTGGTTGCGGCAGAGCCGTGTCACGAGGCAGGCTGAGGGCTGGAATATTTTCATAGCCAAAGACCCGCAAAACTTCCTCAACCAGATCGGCCTCGCCCTCCACATCACCACGCCAGGACGGTGGCGTCACCTGCCATTTGTCCCCGTCACCAGTAACCGAAAAACCAAGGGCCAAAAGAATATCCCGCGCTTCATCATCCGCCATTTCAACACCGCCAAGACCGGCGACCCGCGCCGGGCGAAAAGAAATGACCGATAGGCTGTCAGGGGCCTTACCGGTGATGACCGGCTCACCGGCTTCACCGCCACAGAGATCAAGGATCATCGCCGTCGCCGCTTCAATCCCCGGCAAAACAGAGGCCGGGTCGACGCTGCGCTCGAAACGATAGCGCGCATCAGATTCAATGCCTAAACGACGGCCCGTTGTCGCCGTGCGGATGGGGTCAAAAAGCGCACATTCGAGCGCCACATTAACGGTGCTTTCACCGCAGCCGGTGGAGGCGCCGCCGATAATGCCGCCAAGGCTTAAAACGCCGTTATCGTCGGCGATCACCGTCATGCCGTCATCGAGCTCGTATTCCTTGTCGTCGAGAGCGGCCAGCTTTTCACCCTTTTTCGACAAGCGCAGGGAGAGATCGCCGTTTAATTTATCAGCATCGAAAACATGGAGTGGGCGAGCGCGATCAATGGTGAAAAAATTGGTGATATCGACCAGAGCCGAGATCGGGCGCAAGCCCACCGCGATCAGCCGGTCTTTCAGCCATTGGGGACTTTCACCGTTTTTCACCCCGGAAATGGTCCGCGCCACGAACAGGGGACAAGCGTCGGCGCTGTCTAAATCAAAATCGAAGTTGACGCCGATACTTGTATCACCGGCGCTCTCAACCTTGTCCTGCGCCAGAGGCTTCAGGGTTCCCATGCCGGCGGCGGCAAGATCACGGGCAATGCCGTAAACGCCAAGACAATCAGCCCGGTTGGGTGTGATCGCAACATCGATTAGCGGATCGTTAAGCCCGGCGGCCTCCACATAGGACGCCCCAACCGGTAAATCATCCGCCAGTTCGATGATCCCATCGTGATCCTCGCCGAGTCCCAACTCACGGGCCGAACACATCATGCCTGAACTTTCAACGCCGCGAATTTTGGTTTTCTTCAAGGTCAGATCACCGCTCGGCATGGTCGTGCCAACCGGCGCAAAAACCCCCTTCATCCCCGCCCGCGCATTGGGCGCGCCGCAAACCACCTGAAGTTTTTCAGACCCTGTATTAACGGTGCAGACCTGCAAGCGGTCGGCGTCGGGATGGGGGTTCGCCTCGATGATTTCAGCAATGACGAAGGGTGCAAGAAGGGCGGCGGGATCAACGACCCCCTCCACCTCAATGCCGAGTGCGGTAAGTTTTTCGAGAATGTCCCCGAGCGGCGCATCGGTCTCAAGATGTTCTTTCAGCCAGCCATAAGTGAACTTCATCGCGACAGCCCCGTAACCATCGACGGCACATCTAACGGCAAAAAGCCGTAATGCCTGAGCCAGCGCAAATCAGCGTCAAAGAAAGTCCGCAAATCTGGAATACCGTATTTGAGCATGGCGATGCGCTCGATACCGACGCCAAAGGCAAAGCCCTGATACTTGTCCGCGTCAATCCCACAGGCGGTGAGCACATTGGGATGAACCATGCCGCAGCCGAGAATTTCCAGCCAATCGCCACCGGCCCCGATCTTCAACTCGCCGCCACTGCGGGAACAACCGATATCAACCTCCGCCGAGGGTTCGGTGAAGGGAAAAAAGGACGGCCGGAAGCGGAGCGGCAGATCATCAACCTCGAAATAAGCGCGGCAGAATTCAGTGATGCAGCCTTTGAGATGCCCCATATGGGTTTTCTCATCGACCACCAGCCCCTCGACCTGATGAAACATCGGTGTATGGGTCATGTCGGAATCACAGCGATAGGTGCGCCCCGGCGCAATGATCCTGAACGGCGGCTTTCCCGCCTGCATGGTCCGCACCTGTACCGGCGACGTATGGGTGCGCAGCACCTTCGGCTCGCCTTGCGCATCACCGGGCAGATAAAACGTATCATGCATTTGCCGGGCGGGATGCTCAGGGGGGATGTTGAGGGCCGTAAAATTATGAAAATCGTCTTCGATGTCCGGGCCTTCAGCGACGGAGAAGCCCATCTCACCGAAAATAGCCACCACCTCGTCGAGAGTCTGGGAAATCGGATGAATGCGCCCGTCAGCGGTCATTTCCGGGCGGGAGGGCAGGGTCACATCAATTTTTTCCTGGGCCAGCCGGACGTCAAGCTCGGCGGTTTCCAGCGCCGTTTTGCGCGCCTCAATCGCCTCTGCGATATCGTTTTTAAGGCGGTTGAACGCCGCGCCCTGTTCCTTGCGGGCTTCCACATCAAGGCCGGAGAGCCCCTTCATCAAGGACGTAATGCGCCCCTTCTTGCCGAGAAGATCGACTCGCACCAACTCCAGACCATTGGGGTCGCTTGCCCCGTCAACGGCGGCCTGAGCCTGTTCTTTCAATTTGCCGAGATCGTCCATGATCAAGCCTGAGAGATCGTTAACGGAGCCGATAACCGAGAAGGGTGACGCGAAAGGGGGCCGCCTGGCGACCGGCCCCCGAAAGACACCACAAAACCCTGAAAAATACTAGGGCAGACAGGCCTTAGGACCGCCCTCAGGCAGCCTTGGAGAGCGCTGCCTTGTCGATCGCGGACTGGGCCTCTTTCGCCAGTTCGGCAAAAGCCTCGGGT
>JABJES010000286.1 GCA_018663165.1 Rhodospirillaceae bacterium | reverse complement strand
TCTCAGCTTTTCCGAAAACCTGCTGCATATGCTGTTCGCCACGCCGTGCAATGAATACAAGGTGAGCCCGATCCAGGCCAAGGCCATCGACCAGATCCTCATCCTTCACGCCGATCACGAACAAAACGCCTCAACCTCGACGGTGCGTCTGGCCGGCTCGTCGGGTGCCAACCCCTTTGCCTGTATTGCGGCTGGCATCGCCTCACTCTGGGGCCCCGCCCATGGCGGCGCAAACGAAGCGGTTTTGACCATGCTGCGCGCCATCGGCGACAAGAAAAACATTCCCGAGTTCATCGAACGCGCCAAGGACAAGAACGACCCCTTCCGCCTGATGGGCTTTGGGCACCGGGTCTATAAGAATTACGACCCCAGGGCGACGGTTCTGCGCGATGCCTGTCACGATGTTCTCGATGAAATGGGCGACATTAACGAGCCCCTGCTCGAACTGGCCATGGAACTTGAACGGGTTGCCCTGGAAGACGAGTATTTCATCAAGAAAAAACTCTTCCCCAATGTCGATTTCTATTCCGGAATCATTTTGCGCGCCCTTAACCTGCCGACCTCCATGTTCACGGTACTGTTCGCGGTTTCCCGCACCGTCGGCTGGATCGCCCAGTGGAAGGAAATGAACGAGGACAAGAATCTGCGCATTGGCCGCCCGCGCCAGCTCTATACGGGCTATACCCACCGCGAGTTCACATCGATCGAATCGCGCAAGAAAAAGCGCATTCGCCATGTCTTTCCAGGCATTGTTCCAGACAAGTTCTAAGGGTGTTCTGAAACCAATAACCACTCAAACGTGGATGTTATTGGGCTTTTGTTAACCAGTTTCGTGTTCGACTCCATCAAGCAATGCCGATAAAGCTGCGGCTGCGGTAAAGCTGCGGCTGCGGTTTTGTATGCAATTTGAATGGAATAACCACAAAACCGGATAAATGAGCACGCAACCAAGCCATATCCCTTTGCACCGGCGTCTGACCAGCAAATTTATCGCCATGGCGATAATGTTCACCCTGGTGCCTCTTTTCTTTATTTATTTCTTTTCGGCAGAAACCGCCTCAAACGCCCTGATCGACAGCCTCAGGACAGATCTTCAGGAAAAAACATTCCTTGTCGGTGCCGATATCGACCGGCTGCTTGAGCAGCGTCTGCATGAAATTAGAATCCTCTCCCAGGCCGATGTGCTTGAAGGCGATGATGCAACCGCCATCACCAAGTATTTAAACGAAACCCACAGGGAAAGTATCTATCTCGATAGTATCGAGGTCATCGGCAGGGATGAACTCATCTTCGCCGGTTCCGGATCGACGGATGAAAAAGGACTTAATATCCTCTCCCTGCACCCCGGTCTGGAGGCGATATTTAATCATGCGCTGGATGGAAAGCAGGGGGATGTTTTCGTCTCGGAGGCGACTGAATTAGATAGCGGCCTCGGGGTGGCCTTTCTGACCCCGATCACCGATGAAAGCAATACCATCGTCATCAAGATTCTTCTCACAGAAGTCAACCTTGATGTGGTGCGAAAAATCATCAGCGATTTTGACGAGCGGATCATCGGCGATAAATACGTTTATCTGGTCGATAATGATGGTCGGGTTATCATCAGTGATGATCCGAATGTAGAGACTTTTGATCCCTTCCCTGATTTGGCTCTCAACCCTGAGCTGCTTGAGGATTTTTCAACCCAGGGCCAGAACGGAAGTATTATTTACACCGATGCTGCGGGCGATGAGGTGATGGCGGGTTTTGCCGATATGGATGAGTTCGGCGTCAATCAGGCCCTCGATTGGAGTATCATCGCCGTTGCCCCCTTGGCCGACATCACAGCGCCGATCCAAAAATTCAAGCACGTCCTGCTGATCTTCACGGTAGTTATTAGCTTATTGGCCGTGTTTTTCATGTTCCTTTCATCGAATAGAATTTCCCGCTCTGTACAGAGCCTGGTGAAAGGCGCAAAAGAAGTTGGCACCGGTAATCTGGATTTCAGGATCGAGAGTGGCCGCAACGACGAATTCAGTTATCTGGCCAATACCTTCAATGATACCGCGCATAAACTCGCCGCCGCACGGATAGAGACAAAGAAGAATACAAAGAAACTACAGTCGATCCTCGATACCGCCGTCGACGGCATCATCACCATCGACCGGAAGGGAACCGTGCTCTCCTTCAACAGAAGATCCCAGGTGTTATTTGGTTACTTCTCCACTGAGGTTATCGGAAAAAACATCAAGATGCTGATGCCTGATCCTTACCAAAGCGAACATGACGGATATTTATCCAACTTCATGGACAGCGGTAAGAAAAAAATTATCGGCATCGGGCGCGAGGTCCAAGGATTACGCAAGGACGGCCATGTTTTTCCCATGGATCTGGCGGTCAGCGAGGTGAAGGTTGGAGATGACATAACATTCACCGGAATCGTGCGGGATATTTCAGAACGCAAAGAGATTGATCAGATGAAGGATCAGCTCATTTCCACCGTCAGCCACGAATTGCGCACACCTCTGACCGTCATTCTCGGCTATCTACCCTTTTTAACCAATCCGGAGAAATTACCGGCACCTGAAATGGTGGCCGATTTTGCCAGAAAAATAGAAGTTTCCGGAAAACACCTTCTCGAGATGCTGAACGACCTTCTCGACATCTCCAAACTTGAAGAGGGTAAATTCAATCTTAACACCGGATTACTCGACCCATCGAAAATCGTCCGGGAGGTTTCCGCCCAGCTCGCCCCCAAGGCGAGGGAAAAGAATTTGGAAATAGTCGTTACAGCGGAGAACTGCATAATTGAGGCTGACCCCGTTCGGCTGCGCCAGATATTGATCAACCTTATGGGGAACGCGATCAAATTCACAAACACAGGCCATATCACGATCATACTGTCGGTTGACCATAATAATAATGAAGCCGTTTTTTCCGTCACTGATTCAGGAGTCGGACTGACAACAGAAGATCAGGAAAAAATCTTTGACCGGTTCAAACAGGCTGACAGCACGTCAACCCGCTCTGCAGAAGGGACCGGGCTCGGGCTGGCCATTTCAAAAAGCCTTGTCGAACTCCACGGCGGCAAAATAGCGGTGTTTAGCATCGAAAATGTCGGTTCAACTTTTATCTTTTCCCTTCCAATAAAAAGTGAGGGTGCTTCCAATGGCTAAAATACTGATCGTTGACGATAACACCGCCATACGCGACGTCATAAAAATACATCTCATGATGGCCGGGCATGAGGTTATCGAGGCCGAAAACGGTCGCCAAGGGGTTGAAATGGCGACAGAGCATCAGCCGGATTTGGTGATTCTCGATGTCATGATGCCGGAAATGGATGGTATGGAAGCGTGCAGCCAGATCCGCACCGATCCGGCCTGCGCCGCCGTTTACGTCATCATGCTGTCGGCCAGAGGGGAAACAAGCGACAAGGTGGACGGACTGAATACCGGTGCCGACGCCTATCTCACCAAGCCCTTTGAACCAGACGAGCTGATCGCCCAGGTCAATGCCGGTCTGCGGACGGCCGAGGACCGCCGTCAGGCCATGTATGATCTGTTGACCGGGCTCTTTAACCGCCGCGCCTTTGACGATCTGATGCACCGTGAACTCTCACTTCGCGACCGCCACGGCCACGGCCTGTCCATGGTCATGATCGATCTCGACCATTTCAAGGCTGTCAACGACACCTATGGCCATCACGCCGGGGATGCCGTCCTGCGGGATCTGGCAGATATTCTTCGTGAGGTCTGCCGTCCGAGCGATCTTCCCTGCCGCTGGGGAGGCGAAGAATTCGCCTGCCTTTTGCCCCAGACCGATCTTGAAAACGCCCTCAAGGTGGGCGAGCGCCTTCGCGCCGCTATCGAGGCCCACGACTTTCCAGAGGTTGGCAAAGTGACCGCCAGCCTCGGCATCTCCCAAGCTGGCCCTGAAGAAAATGAGGAGAGTTTCTGCAAGCGTGCCGACGAAGCCCTTTACAGGGCGAAAGAAGGTGGGCGCAACCGGATCGAGGCGGCGACTAGCGCTTAAAACCAGAGGCAACCACATCGAGGATAACCCGCGCCGCCTTGCGTGAAGGTGTTTCCCCACCCTGGCCGAGACGATCAAGGGCCTGCGAAAAGGCACCGATCTGGGCGGCCCGTGACTTGGCATTGACAACCAGTTCCATCAAAGCGCCGGCAAGCCTGTCTGGTTGACAGTCACCTTGAAGAAATTCGGGGATCGCCGCCTTTTCCAGCACCAGATTAACCAGGGTTACGTAAGGCACCTTGACCAGATGCCGGGCGAGAAGTGCGGTAAACGGATTCATTTTATAGGTGACGACCATCGGCAAACCAGCCATTGCCAATTCGGTGGTTACCGTACCAGAAGCGGCAAGGGCCACCGTGCCAGCGGCAAAAGCATCAAACTTTTCCGCCTCTCCGGAAAGACAGGTGACAGGCAGTGACCAGTTAGCGGTTTCCGCCTCAATTGTTTCAGCCAATGCCGGAACACAAGGGAGAACCACATGAAGCCCCGGCATTTCTTTTTGCAATAAGTCGAGAGTTTCCTTAAAGACCGGCAACAGGCGACCCACCTCACCGGCGCGACTGCCCGGCAGCAGGATGAGGATAGGGATATCCGGCGCAATGGCGTGACGCGCCCGAAAGGCCGCCCCGTCCCCCTCACCTGCCCCGCTTTCCAACACTGGATGTCCAATGAAGGTGGTGGCGAGACCTTGCGATTCAAAATAAGGCGGCTCAAAGGGCAGCAACGCCAACAGATGGTCGAGAAATCCAGCCACTTCCTTAGCCCGGCCCGGACGCCACGCCCACACCGAAGGGGCAACCAGATGAATGATCGGAATATCTTTTGTCCGTGGATTTTTCTTCAACCGCCGGGCCAAACGAAAATTGAATCCTGGTGCATCAATGGTAATCACCGCGTCGGGGTGCTGGTTACGGATCGTCGCCGCCGTCAGATTGAGGCGACGGATCAGGCGCGGCAGACTCGGCAACACTTCAAACAGGCCCATGATCGAAAGTTCATCAATGGGAAAAAGACTCTCCAAATCCTGGGCCGCCATCGCCTTGCCGCCAATGCCCGTATAGTGAATTTTTTCGACTGAGAGAGCATCGAGTGCGGCCATCAGACGCCCCCCAAGCGCATCGCCCGAAGGCTCACCGGCGACGAGGAAAAAGCGCCGCCCCGAAGCGCTATCCGCCATCACGCTTGCGCCTTGATACCGGTAACAAAAATCCCCGCAGCATCGGCGCGGCGTGCGATTTCATCGCCATCAAGAACCAACGCCCGGCCCATCTCTACGGCAATCCCGGAAAGACCGGCCTTGCCAGCCGCCGCGACCGTGGCCGGACCGATGGACGGTAAATCGGCGCGACGATCCTGGCCGGGTTTCATCAGCTTGACCAGAACGCCACCTGGACCCTCACGGGAGAGATTCTTTGCCCGGGCGATCAAGGCGTCAGTGCCCTCAACGGCCTCAACACCAAGAACGATGCCTTGCTGGACGACGACACTCTGCCCGACATCGGCACTTCCAAGGGCGCGGGCAACCTCAACCCCACGGGCAATATCGGACCGGGCCTGGGCGTCTGGACGGTGAACCCCGTAAGGGCCTTCTATCGCCACCAGATGTTCGAGAAGTTCGTCTGCACCAATAACCTTGAACCCCATCTTTTCAAGTTCTGCAATAACCGCCCCGAGAAGCTTGTCATCGCCAAAAGCGGATTTTAAAAGACGGGCGGCGAGTTTTGCCGTCGCCGCATCAGGCTTGAGGGATAAGAGTGACGGTCGGGCTATGGCCCCGGCGAGAACAATTTCGCCTACCCCTTCACCTTTCAGGGTCTCAAGCGCTCCGCCGATATTACCGAAGCGGGTCCACAGATGAGGCACATCTTTAACTGTTTCGGGATCGGTCTGGCCTTCGAAGGCGAGAACAAAGACATCGCGCTCGGCCGCACGACAGGCGGCAAGAATATATTTAGGCAATTCGCCGCCACCGGCAAAAATACCGAGCTTTTCGATTTTCCGACCAGAGCCGGTATCAGGCGGCATGCTCGATTTCAGGCTGGCAGACGGCGCGCGAGGAATCTTCGCGGATAAAGGCGACGATTTCCATCACCGGCTCGTTCTGGTTAAACATTTCGGCAACATCATCAACCCGTTCCGACAGGGTTCCTTCCTGGGCAAATAGCAGGCGATAGGCAGTGCGCAGGGTATGAATGATCTCGCGCGTGAACCCCCGGCGCTTGAGACCAACAATGTTGAGGCCGGACATACAGGCCCGGTTGCCCATCACCGAGCCATAGGGAATGACATCGTTTTCGACCCCGGACATACCACCGATCATAGCGTGAGGACCAATACGCACGAACTGATGAACCCCGCACAGGCCACCAAGAACGGCAAAATCACCGACCGCTACATGGCCGCCAAGAGTCGCATTATTGGCCATGATGACATTGTTGCCGATGTGACAAT
>JABJES010000069.1 GCA_018663165.1 Rhodospirillaceae bacterium | reverse complement strand
CAGGCGAAGCTCGGCGGTTGATGTCTTTCCCTTGGCATTTAGCACCTTATCAAGGCGTGAGAGCGCCAGGGCACCGGCGTCTTTCGGCAGATCCTTGTGGGCGCTGCCCGGCTTGATGATCTCGGCGCAGCGCTGGGCTGCGGCGCGGCCGAAAACAATAATATCAAGCAGTGAGTTGGAGCCCAGTCGGTTGGCTCCATGGACCGAGACGCAGGCCGCCTCGCCGATTGCCATCAGGCCCGGCACCACCGTATCGGGGTTGCCGTCTTTTAGCGTTACCACCTCGCCGTGGATGTTGGTGGGGATGCCGCCCATGTTGTAGTGGACTGTCGGCTGGGTGGGGATCGGCTCACGGGTGACGTCGACATTGGCGAAGACTTGTGCCGATTCGGCAATCCCCGGCAGACGTTCGTGAATAACGGCTGGGTCGAGATGGCTGAGGTTGAGGTTGACGTAATCCTTGTTCTCGCCGCAACCGCGCCCTTCCTGGATTTCCATGGTGACCGCTCGGCTGACCACGTCGCGGCACGCCAAATCCTTTGCGTGGGGGGCATAACGCTCCATGAAGCGTTCACCCTCGGCGTTGGTGAGGAACCCGCCCTCGCCGCGCACGCCTTCGGTAATCAGCACGCCGACCCCGTAGATTCCGGTGGGATGGAATTGGATGAATTCCATGTCCTGGAGGGGTAGCCCGGCGCGCAATGCCATGCCGCCGCCATCGCCGGTGCAGGTATGGGCAGAGGTACAGGAAAAATAGGTGCGGCCGTACCCGCCGGTGGCCAGAACGACCATTTTAGAGCGGAAACGGTGCAGGGTGCCGTCGTCGAGGTTCATCGCCACGACGCCGCAACAATTCCCCTCTGCGTCCATCATCAGGTCGATGGCAAAATATTCGACGAAAAATTGAGCCTCATGGTTGAGGGATTGTTGGTAAAGGGTGTGAAGAATGGCATGGCCGGTGCGGTCGGCGGCAGCACAGGTGCGTTGCGCCGTTCCCTCACCGAAATGGGTCGTCATGCCACCGAAAGGGCGCTGATAAATCTTGCCTTCCTCGGTGCGCGAAAAAGGTACACCCAGATGTTCCAGCTCAAGAACGGCTTCTGGCGCCTCACGGCACATATAGGCAATGGCATCCTGATCGCCGAGCCAGTCGGAGCCTTTGACCGTGTCGTACATATGCCAGCGCCAGTCATCCTCGCCCATATTGCCTAACGCGGCGGAAATGCCGCCCTGGGCTGCAACCGTGTGGCTGCGGGTGGGGAACACTTTGGTGACGCAGGCGGTTTTCAGGCCGGCTGCGGCCATGCCGAGAGTCGCGCGCAGGCCAGCACCGCCGGCGCCGACGATAACGACATCGTAGTCATGGTCGATGATTTCGTATTTTCCGGCCATAACTCTTATCCTAGCTGTCGATCATGATGACGATAATGGAAATGACGGCCACAGCGGCGCAAACCCGACCGAGGAGCCGGATAAATTTATGCAGCCTGAGGTTTGTCTGCGGCGTATGGACGTAATCGTCAACCACCACCTCAAGCCCCAGCAGAAGATGGCGGAACAGGGCGCCGCAAAAGACGAACAGCAGGACACCGTTGAGGGTGTCGCCAACCCAGGCATGCACGCCATCATAAGTGGCCCTTGTGCTGGCAAGATAGGCTAGGGAAACCACCAGCCATAGACCGAGTGGAATAAGAAGAAGGGCCGAGGCGCGTTGTTCTTTCCAGTGGCGGACGCCGCTTTTCATGCCGCTTTGGGGCGTGCTCATGACCAGATCCCGATCCGGGGGCAGGCCAGCACCCAGGCAAGAGTTGTCAGGCCAAGAGAGGCAAAGATGACGAGCCAGCCGGTCAGGGCGGCAGTTTTAAGGTCGAATCCCAACCCCTTGTCCCAAGCCAGATGACGGATGCCGTTGCTGAGGTGATAGAAAAAGGCGAAGGACCAGCCGAGAAGCAGCGCCAGGCCGATTGGCGAGGCGAAAAAACTGCGGGCAAGGGCATAGGCGTCGGGTCCAGTGGCAAGGGCGGCCAACCACCAGGCGAAGAGCGGCACGCCGAGTGCCAAGCCTACCCCGGTAATGCGATGGAGGATCGACAGCACAGATGTGATCTGCGGCCTGTAAATCTGAAGATGCGGCGATAAGGGCCTGTCTTGCCGGGTCATCGGTTCCCTTTGATGTCGCTTAATGAAAAGTTTTGTAATGATTGAGAGCGCTTAACTGATTGATAAACGTCAAACCGGGACCCGTCAACGTGCAGAGTGAGCGTTGAGTGACTTTCCACGCCAGGATATGCAGAGGCTCAAAAATCAGTCTCTTTTATTTTATGCCGGAAATGCGGAGGTTCAGGAATCGCGGCGCGGCGGCAAGGGGGGTGGCTTTAGGAATTCAACAAAAGTAAGGTGTTATCCTCATGATTCTAAAGGCGCAATAATAAGCCTGTGGATAACTTGTGGAAAACTTGTGTATTTTAACTGTCTTTACTCACAAGAAATTGCATGAATACTTGAGTTTATTGTTGCAAACTTGGTCATCTTCCTCTTTTGTTGCATGCGTCACGTGAAAGTCACGGGATGAGCCGGGAATTTTCTGGCGTCGGTTTATCCGGCATCAGGGGGGGACCGGTTTGTACCAGGACTGTTTTACCGGGTTTTCGGTTGAATGGTTTTCACGGCGGTTGATTTCACGGCCACGGAAATTCAATCGCTTGAAGATAGAGGCCTTCACGTCATCGTTGTTCGGCTCGGGGGGGGCGGACGGTTGTCCTGCAGATGATCTGTTTTCTCCCTTTTGGCCTGCTCCTTTCAGGGGCATTGGTCATTCCCATGTCGGAACCGTCCCGGTTCTCGGGGCAAGTTCCGGCGGTTGGACCGGGCAAGCGGTGGCAATTGAAGATTGTCTCTTCTCTTGGCAGGCGATGGCTTGGGGGGGAATTCATTTTTCCCTGTTGGGCCGCATCCATTCGGCTGTGGGGCGTGTACATCTGGGGCACACGAATCACAGGATGGTTGGCTGGGTTGTCTGTCAGCTTTTACGGGGCGTTGAGCCTAACCGGCTCTTTTTGAGGCGTCAGGAGTGTTCGGAGCCATTGGTTCCATACACGTTGCGCGGACCTCCCTTCCAGGATGCGCACCTGACGCCTCAAATTTACCCCAAAACCCTTTAAGAAAACCTGAAGTTGGCGGGTGCCCTAAGCGGTAGATTCGCCTAGCGGCGGGGGATCAGCACCGTGTAATCGAGGTCGAGGACAATGTTTTCGGGAAAGTCCTTAGCGTTTTTTTCTGGATAGACGGCTTGCGATGAGTCTTTTGAGGCCAGGGTGCGTACTCTAAGCGTCCCGATATCGTTGCGCCCTGGAATTTCTGCCTTTTCGAGAATTTCTGACCAGGCATAGATGGTATTGCCGGCAAAGCTGGGGGCTGAATGGCGACCGGCATGGATGGCGGCGACACGGAAGGCGTTGGCCAGCCCGTTGCAGGAAATGGCTCTGGCGAGGGAAATGATATAGCCGCCATAGACGATTCGGTGGCCGAACCGCCCGTTTTTTTCCACGTCCTGGTTGAAATGGACCCGGGCGTTGTTCTGATACAGCCGGGTTGCCATCTGGTGTTCGGCCTCTTCAATGGTCTGGCCGTCGAGATGGTGAATTTTCTCACCAACTTCATAATCCTCGAAATAGGCATCCGATCCGGTCACTTCCGGATCCCAGCCCGTCAGATCAATGCCGTCGGGAATGATGAGCTCGTTTACCGGTACATGATCGGGCAGATTTTTGGGTAATTGAGGTTCGGGCGCGGGTGAATTTTCGTCTTTTTTGCGCATCATCAGCCAGCGGTAATAGTCGAGCACCACCTCGCCCTTCTGGTTCCAGCCGGTGGAATGGACGTAAACGGTGCCGGTTTTGCCGTTGGAATTCTCTTTCACCCCGACGACGGTAGATTTGGCATTGACCGTATCACCAGCATAGACCGGGACGCCGAACTTCACCCCGGCATAGCCGAGATTGGCAATGGCGTTCAGGGAGAGATCCGGCACCGTGCGGCCGAACACCATATGAAAGGCCAGAACGTCATCGAGCGGTGCTTTGGGGTAGCCAAGCTTGCGGGCGTATTCGTCCGATGAGTGGAGAGCAAAACGCGCTCCGGTGGTCGCCATATAAACGGCGGCATCGCCCTGTGTAATGGTGCGGGGCACCGAATGGACGATTACATCATCGACGGCGTAATCCTCAAAATAACGGCTCTTGAAGCACTTGTCGGTGGCTTCCTCGGTAAATTTGCGTTCTTTGTCGCTCATCTGGTTCTTCCCCGGCCGATCAGGCCGTATCAAGTCTATTTGTTCAGATAATTGGCAATCAGTTCTTCGGCGATCTGGACGGTATTGAGCGCCGCCCCCTTGCGTAGATTGTCACCGACCACCCACAGAGCCAGCCCGTTGGTCACGGTGGTATCCTCGCGGATGCGGCTGACATAAACCAGATCGTCGCCAGCGCATTCCACCGGCGTCACATAACCCTCATTGGCCCGGTGATCGACGACGGCAATTCCCGGCGCTTCTCTGAGTGCCTCGCGGGCCTCGTCGGCGCTGATCGGGTTTTCGAATTCCACATGTATCGCTTCGCCATGGCCGATGAAAACCGGCACCCGTACGCAGGTGGCGCTGACCTCGATATCCGGGTCGAGAATCTTCTGGGTCTCAACCACCATCTTCCATTCTTCCTTGGTCGCGCCGTCATCCATGAAGGTGTCGATATGGGGAATGACGTTGAAGGCGATCTGTTTGGTGAATTCTTTGACCTCTACTGGGTCGTTGACGAAAATTGCCCTGGTCTGGGTAAATAACTCATCCATCGCCTCTTTTCCCGCACCCGAGGTCGACTGATAGGTCGCCACCACCACTCGCTTGATCTTTGCTATGTCGTGGAGCGGCTTTAAGGCGACAAGCATCTGGATGGTCGAGCAGTTGGGGTTGGCAATGATATGGCGGTTCCGATAGTCGGCAATCGCCTCAGGGTTTACCTCTGGCACCACCAGGGGAATTTCCGGATCCATGCGGAAGTGGGAACTGTTGTCGATGATCACCGCACCGGCATCTGTGGCACGCGGGGCGAATTCTGCGGCGACTTTCGCGCCGGGAGAAGACAGCACTATATCGGTACCGGCAAAGTCATAGTCGTCGAGACTGTCGACTTTGAGCACCTTGTCCTCACCAAACGATACCTCGCGCCCGATTGAGCGTTCCGAGGCCAGCGCCACGACTTCGTTGGCGGGGAAATTACGCTCGGCAAGTGTTTGAAGCATTTCGCGCCCGACATTCCCGGTGGCGCCGACAACTGCGACCTTGTAACCCATAATCTTGCTATCCTTGTTGAACGGGGCCTATGACTTACGCCCCTCAGAGCCGTTTTTCAAGCCAAGCGCCGGGCCTAGCCGGCCAGCCCTTCCAGTTCTTCAAGCACGGCATCACCCATTTCACTGGTTGAGACCAGGGTCTTGCCGTCCTGCATGATGTCGCCAGTGCGCAGGCCCATCTCCAGAACCCGGGTGATGGCCGTGTCCAGAAGGTCGGCGCCATCCATATCGTCGAAGGAATAGCGCAGCATCATAGAAAAGCTGAGCAGGGTGGCCAGTGGATTGGCGATGTTCTGTCCGGCGATATCCGGGGCGCTGCCGTGTACCGGCTCGTACATGCCAGGAATGCGACCGTCTGCAAGCGGCGCACCAAGTGATGCCGAGGGCAGCATACCCAGGGAACCGGTTAGCATGGCGGCGGTATCGGAAATAATGTCGCCGAACATGTTGGTGGTGACGATGACGTCGAACTGCTTGGGGTTGCGCACCAACTGCATCGACGCGTTGTCCACGTACATATGGGACAGCTCAACTTGCGGATAATCGGCGTGCACTGCTTCGACGGTTTCGCGCCACAGGATCGTGCATTCGAGTACATTGGCCTTGTCCACCGAACACAGCCTTTTGCCTCGTTTCATCGCCAGATCAAAGGCGACACGGGCAATGCGTTCAATCTCGGATGTGGTGTAGGTGAGTGTGTTGACGCCTTTGCGCTCGCCGTTGGGCAGCTCTTCGATGCCCCGGGGCTCGCCGAAATATATGCCGCCGGTCAATTCCCGCACGATCATGATGTCGAGGCCGCTGACGACCTCAATTTTCAGGGTTGAGGCCTCGGCCAGGGCGTCGAAAACAACAGCAGGGCGTAGATTGGCGAACAGGCCGAGCTCCTTGCGCAGGCCGAGCAGGCCGCGTTCGGGCTTTTTATCAAAAGGCAGATCGTCCCATTTCGGGCCGCCAACGGCACCCAGCAGCACCGCGTCGGCGGCCTTGGCCGCGTTCAGGGTGTCCTCCGTCAGGGGTTCGCCATGGGCGTCATAGGACGCGCCGCCAACCAACCCCTCGGTGATTTCGAAAGAGGTCTTTCCGTTGGCGTTGAACCAGTCGATGACGCGGTTGACCTGGGCCATGGCCTCGGGTCCGATGCCGTCGCCAGCGAGGATAAGGATGTTTTTCTTGTCCGACATAGGTTTGATTCCGCCGTTTGTTTTAGGCCAGGAGCCAGGGTCGTTCGAGTTTCAGCCGGGCCTCGAAATCATCGATGGCGGGCTTTTTCTGGAGAGTCAGGCCGATATCGTCGAGGCCGTTGAGCAAGCAATGCTTGCGGAAGTCATCCAGGTCGAAAGAGATCGTTCCTCCGTCGGGGCCGGTAATTTCCTGGGCTTCGAGATCAATGGTCACTGTGGCGTTGGCGCCGCGCTCGGCATCATCCATCAGCTTGGCCACATCTTCTTTCGATAGCTTGATGGGCAGAATCCCGTTCTTGAAGCAGTTGCTATAGAAAATGTCGGCAAATGAGGGGGCGATGATGCAGCGGATGCCAAAATCGAGCAATGCCCAGGGAGCGTGCTCGCGGGATGAGCCACAGCCGAAATTTTCACCGGTCACCAGTATCTGTGCGCTTTCATAGGCCGGTTGGTCGAGGACGAAACCGGCAATTGGGGCGCCGTTCTCATCAAAACGCATCTCGTAGAATAATCCCTTGCCCAGCCCTGAACGCTGGATCGTTTTCAGGAACTGCTTGGGGATGATCATGTCGGTGTCGACATTGGCGATCGCCAATGGTGCGGCAATGCCGGTTAGTTTGGTGAATTTATCCATGCCCATCGCCTCCTTAAAGATCGCGCACGTCGGTGAGATGGCCGGTGACGGCTGCGGCCACGGCCATGGCCGGGCTAACCAGATGGGTGCGTCCGCCCCGGCCCTGACGGCCTTCAAAATTGCGGTTCGAGGTTGAGGCACAGCGGTCGCCTGGTTCCAGCCGGTCGGCGTTCATGGCCAGACACATGGAACAGCCTGGTTCGCGCCATTCGAATCCGGCAGCGGTGAAAATTTCATCAAGCCCCTCTTCCTCGGCCTGTTCCTTGACCAGGCCAGAGCCGGGCACGACCATTGCCACCACGCTGTCGGCGACCTTACGGCCCTTGGCGGTCTGCGCTGCGGCGCGCAAATCCTCAATGCGGCCGTTGGTGCATGAGCCGATAAAGACGTGATCGACGGCAATGCCGTTGAGCAACGTGCCGGGGGCGATATCCATATAGGCAAGGGCGCGCTCCATGGCGGTGCGTTTGTCGGCGTCGGGCTCGTCGGCCGGGTTTGGTGCCTGGCCGGTAATGGGCAGCACGTCCTG
>JABJES010000098.1 GCA_018663165.1 Rhodospirillaceae bacterium | reverse complement strand
CTTTTTACAGTGTTATTGTGGGTTTGGCTATTTTCGTTATCCTTTTCACATGATGGCAATTTATTCGACTGAATTAGCCATTGGAGACCCCATGCCAAGCAAAAAAAGAGAGAAAACGAAGGCCGCCAAAATCAAAAATGGCTTTGAAATCCGCACCGTCGCGCCGGAGGATGCCAAGACCTATCTCGACTACACCTATCCCCTTGCCAGGGAGACACTTCTCAGCCCCGAAGACAAAGCCTTAATCCTCGTTGCCGCCCATTCCGGCGATGATGTAATCGGCTTTGGATTCGGATGGGGGGCAAAAAAACCAAACCCCGGATTCGAGCTTATATCTCTTTATATCAATCCATTCCTGCGTCAACAAAGCATCGGCAGCGCCATACTTTCCAAAATCGAGGAAGAGTTTACCAAGCTTGGCTACAAAGAAGGCGTGCATTTTCTGATGGCTGAGGATGGTGAAAACCCTTTAGGCAAATTCCTGGCCCACAACAACTGGCACCAAGTAGCAATCCGCCAGATCATTTGCAAATCAACCATCGATTTGGCCTATGAGACCCCCTGGCTGGTCCGCGCCCGCCTGCCCGATGGCTATCGCATCAAGCGCTGGGACGAGGTGAGCGAAGACGAACGCGCCGCCGTCCAACGCCGTCAGGAAACCTCCGGCCCCTGGTACGCCGACGATCAGGATCCCTTCGCCAGGGAAGATGATTGCCACAAAGACACAAGCCTGGCGCTGATGAAAGGGGACGAGGTGGTCGGATGGGTCATCACCCATGTTATCGGCGAAGAGGTTTTGCGCTGGACCATTTCCTTCGTCTCGCCGGACCTGCAGTCTATTGGGCGTATTCTGCCTCTATGGTGGGAGGTCGCCCAGCGGCAGGCAAAACTAACCAACCTGAAGCGGTTTACCTGGGGGGTGCCGGTCGCCCATCCGCGCATGCTGCGTTTCGCCCAGACCCGGATGAAGCCGTGGCTTCAATCAATGTCCTATGCGGTGACCATGCACAAGATGATCGCCGGGGATTAAACCCGAAACAACGACAGCCAAAAGGGCATCGCCCTCAGGCGGCGCGGGAAGGTCCCGGTTCGCCACCGTTGGTTTTTTCACAGCCGATTCCGGCCAAAGCAGGGTCGTCGTTGAACAGACTGTTGTCATACAGATTTTGCAGCATCTCGTTGACGAGAAAAATATCCTCGCCGCCGGAAATCAGCTCACCCATGACGGTGCCAGCACTTTTGTCACCCGCCTTGACCAGTTCGCCAAGACGCCCGGTAAATGGAAACCCCTTCACCGTATGTTTATTAACGCCGTTGTTGAGCTGAAAGCCCTCGGGCAGGCGGGTGTATTCAAAATCACTGCGGAAAGCGAGGGTTTCAAAGGAAGGCACACTTTCAGGCATATGAGCATCAATCATCTCTTCAAGAACCCGGCGAAAATCTTCCACCGTTTCAAAATGCGCCTCTGCATAAACCCGATAGCCCTTCGGCCAGAGCTTACCAGCCCTGGTCGGGCTGACCAGACGGATGGTTTTACTCGGCATATTGACCAGGAACCCGCTGACACAAGCGATTGTGGAATGATCCCCCTCGAGAAGAGAAATTTTATTGTCCTTGCCTTGGGATTCGAGTTTTTTCTGACGATCCATGGCACGACCGGCGCTGGCCTTGACGGTCAGGGATTCCTTGTTCTGCAACACCAGCTCCACGCCCATCAGTTCCTCAGGGGTAAATTCCGCATGAATGGCCCGCATCTGGCGCAGGGTAAGAACTGAAAAACGGTTGGTGATACAGCGGTGCTTGTCAAACAGCGCCAGAATTTCCCGGGTCAGAGTCACGTTTTTCAACGGCGCCGCCGTCGTCGTCTGTGGCAGCATGCCGGTGACCTTGTAATAATCCTCGATAAACTTCGGATAATCTGGATTGTCGGACGGGTCGGTGGCCCAGTAACAAAACCCGGTCTGCGCCGCCTCATCGAAAAGATCATCGCAAACCCCAAGAATGCCCTGCCATAGAGATGCATTTTCCGATGAATAGGGATAATGACCGGCGAACTTGTCCGCCGAGATACCGCAAAACCAGCAGCCCACCGAACAGCCCTCACTTAACTCAAATGACAGGATCGGATGGGTGATCGACTGGGCGCTGCCGCCAAGTTCGCTAATCGCACGCTTTAGCTGGCGTTCGCGCCAAGCGTGAAAACGGGGATGAATGTTTTCCATACTGCCATGATCGCGGATAATGTCACGGTGATGAATCATTTCTTTCATGTATTCATCCCAGACATACGCTAGAGGCCATTTCTTTCCCTCATCCGTGTAGCGATGCTTCATATATTGCGTATGCCACACGGGCAGCAATTCCAGGGCGTCGAGAGGGATATCGTATTCTTTCATCAGGGCCGAGGGGTCG
>JABJES010000070.1 GCA_018663165.1 Rhodospirillaceae bacterium | reverse complement strand
TCTGGTGATGGCTTTCTTCTACTCTGACCTCAAGACTTTGTTTGCAGGAACATTTATCGAAAAGATGGACCCCCAAAACTTCAGATGGGCGCTTCCCTTTTCCGCCTCGTTTTTCATCACCGTGTCCTTATGGGAACTTCAAAACCAGCCCCGCGAAACCCGTCGGCGGTTTCTTATTTTCCTGTTAAGCACATCCTTTGGATTGGCCCTTGAGATAATATTCCTGCCGTTCATAAACCTACCGATAGGCATTTGGTTGCCTGCCTTATTCGTCACGACCCTTACGATGCTCTTCGTCCTTTTCGCTCTCGCCGCCATAAAGCCGGAAGCCTGGCAGTTTCCACTTATTGGAAGGGGAAGGATGCTGACTGTCTCGATGGCCATATTGATGATCCTCATCGTCTTCATCACCGGCCAGCCTTTCCGTTATGAGTGGAACAGATTTAGCGAAATGTTTGCCGATACCCCCATCCTGGTCACCCTGGCCGGGGAAATGCGCGACGAACCCTTCCGCGTCGCGATGGTCGGTCTCCACCCGGCGCAGGCACAAATGACAGGGCTTGAGACCTTCGGCGGCACGGGCCCCATATTCAACCGATTTTACAAGGATTACGCCGGACAGGTCCTCGCCCCCCAATTACAGGATGAGGATTCGCAAAATATTTTTGACACTTACTGGTACCACATTCTGATGAGCGGATGGCAGACACGCCCCCCCTATTCCCCCTTCCTGCCCGCCGATAATCTTGCCACCAGCGACTGGAACCTCGCCTTACTGGCGGCGGCGAATGTGCGTTATGTGATCTCTGCCAATCCCATCGATGGGCTTACCCCCCGCCATGACCTGCTGGCTCTGGCGCTGGAAAAACCCGTGCTAAAAGACAGAGGACATGCCATCTCTCCTTACGTTTATCCCCTGAGCGGCTTTCTTCCCCGCGGCTATCTTGTTTCCACCATCGAAATTCTCGAAACCCGCGACGCGGTTCTCGACCGCCTCAACACCGCCAGCAGCGATGAACTGGCAACTACTGCATTTCTGGCCCAAGAAGACGTTTCCGGGCTTATGGACGAGGCCGATAGACCCCGCAATTGCGGCAAAAGCGTATTTAAAAAATACACCCCCGACCGGTTGATCTTTGAGGTCGATACGGTCGCCCCCTGTCTTTTTATCGTGACCAATAATTTCGACTCAAAATGGCGCGCAACCCTCAACGGCGAAAGCGCCACCCTGCTGCGCGCCAACCACGCCTTCATGGCCCTCGCCCTGCCCGAAGCGGGGGCCTATACCGTTGAGCTGGTTTTTGATGATCCGCGATTTCCCACCGTGCTGGCCGCAGTGCCGCTCGGCGCTTTCATTGTTATGCTGGCACCGTTGGCTGGAAGACGGCGAAAAAGGAGTGCTTGAAACAACATCAGTATTCAAGCCAGTATTGTGTGCATCCATTCCAGCATTTAGCTCTTCTTTATGAGAGGCTTTTGATCCAACCTCGTCCCAAGGCAAATCCAGAATCATGAAAACCACCCTTCTTGTTCTTACCCTCAACGAGATTGATGGCATGAAAGCGATCATGCCCCAAATCGATCCGACCTGGTGCGACCAGATCATGATCGTTGATGGCGGCTCAACCGACGGCACCGTGGAATGGGCGCGCGAACAGGGGTACCAGGTTCACGAGCAGCGGCAAAAGGGTATCCGCTTTGCCTATTTCGAATCCTTTCCCAAGGTTACCGGCGACATCATCATCAGTTTTAGCCCCGACGGCAATTGCCCCGTGCGCGCCATTCCCCGGCTGATCAAAAAAATGCAGGAAGGGCATGATCTCGTCATCGCCTCACGCTATCTCGACGACGCTGTAAGTGACGACGACGACATCATCACCGCCTTTGGCAACTGGCTTTTCACCAAAACCGTCAACCTTCTGCACGGGGGCAATTATACAGATGTCATGGTTATCCTGCGGGCTTATACCCGTGAGCTGATCACCGAGCTCGATCTCGACCGGGAAGAATCCTATCTTTTACCGGAGAAACTTTTCGGCACGATTATCAGTTGGGAGCCTCTGATGTCTGTGCGCGCCGCCAAGCGGAAAAAGCGCATCACCGAAATTGCCGAGGACGAACCCGCCCGCATCGGCGGTGATCGGAAACTCCAGATCATCCGCTGGGGCGGCGCTTATTACTTTCAGTTCTGGCGGGAATTGTGGTTCTGGCGCTAAAAGAAAAAACGCCGCTCGAATAATCCAGGCGGCGTCAATCCATTACACAAAAAACCTGTTGGCAAACTGCTACTGGCAAGCTGCTTATTGGCAGACTGCTTATTGGCGGTACTGAACGATATCGTACGGCCCAAGGAGGGCGGCGGTGTCCGGCCCCATGGGCAGAGTGTAATCAACCGATGAAAGAATTTTCCCGTCCTTGGCGCGGATCAACCGCAAGGTCACCATGACCTTACTGCGCGCCACAGCGTAAACCCCGGCGATAACCGCCTGAGCGTTCTGTTTAGCGCTGATCGCCTTGATCTCACGAGAGAGGGCAAATTCGCCAGCACCCTCTTTGATCAGGAAGGAGCCGCGCAGCTTGGTCTCGCGCGTATCATAGCCGAGCTGGGAAAGGCGTGAGCCAACCTGTTCGGAAACCACCCGGCCGAGATTGGACGAACGCTCGAGATTGGCGACATTGACCAGGCTGGCAACCAGAATCGGGCGACCCATATCCAACGTTTGCTGAGTATTTTGCAGCAACATTTCAGTTGCGCTATAGCTCTGCCCGGCGAGATCAACATCGACCGGTTTGTTTTTAGCGTCAAAAGGAACCTGACCGGTTTGCGGCGTGTTACAGGCAATCGCGACAAGAGCAAGAGAAGACACCAGAAGCGCCCGCGCTGTCCGGCCGACTAAAACGACAGGAGAAAGAGTCATTATTCATCCACCACTTTGAAAGTTTCAACCGCCGGCGGCGTTTCTTCCACGTCAAGGGGCGCCACCGGGCGCGCCGAGGGCATGGTTCCCGCATACTGCCGGATGTCGGCGTCTTCGATATAATAAGAGGACGTCTTACGCAGCAGATATAAATCACCGTCCATCAAAGTCGTCGTGATATTAACCTGGGCACCGCCCTGGGCGCGGTTGTTATTGATAACGTCGGCCAGACCACCAGCGCCGAATACGCGCGCGATGGTAAAGCTGTTCAAGGCCCAAACGCCGTAAGCAAGGGCGCTGAAGGTGCCGGGAAATTCTTTCGGTGAGACATTGCCGTCACGGGGAATAAGCTGGATGCCCGTATCGACGCTAAGAGCGCCTTTTGAACTGTCGGTCACCGTCCAGCCACGATCAAGAAGCGCCGTCTTGAGATCTTCATGAAAGGTGCGGCTAAAGATCATGCCCGGATCGCCAGGGCGCACATAAAGCGGCTTGCTGCTGACCATCGCACTCGGCAGATCCTTTTTGGACGCGCCGTTCGAATAAGCAACCCCTTCAAGGTAATCGACAATCCGGTCAGCCGTTGTCAGAGCGAGAATCTGCCAATGGCCAGCGCTGGAAAGAACGCCTTGCTCATCGTTAAATCTTGGCGATGGATTGGATGACTGGCTACAGCCCGCCAGCACAAAGGAGGCCAGCACAAGAGAGGTTCGAAAAAGATTTACTGGCGACTCCTAGGCTAATGCACAAACAACAAAACAAAACGCCAATAGCGCCCCCAAAACCGGGGTTAACTCCAATCTAGGCTAAAATCAGTCCCCTGTCATGTCAATCAGCAATAAAACCAGCGCTTTTTGCACGGCCCTTTTTTCAGATTTTCCATATCCATTCAACGTGTTGCCCCAAAAGGGCAGGCCAGAAGGGCGGATGCCCGAGTCTAATTGCCTGAATGAAGGTAAATTTGAATGAAAACAAAGAGTGACTTACATCACTGTAATCGAATCGCCATCGAAATAACATTCAAGCCTGAACTCAGCAATCATGGCAACCTGACAAGGAGGGCCAGAAAATGACCGAAGTAATATTATCTCTCTCTTTCTTCTGGAAGCTGTGGACCAGCCTTTTTTCCGGCGTTCCTTTCGGCGATCCCTATGTCGCCAGCATCGCCTTTTTCCTGATGCTGGGCATACTCGGCAAGGTGCTCAAATCCATCCTTGGCTAGTCGTGCTGCCAGGCGACCACACGCCAAGCAAACATAAAGCTGAAGCGCCGTTAATCCACCATTTCGAACAGGCGGAACGACACGCCCGCCTTTCCGTTAAGCGGCACCGGGCGCAGCCAGGGCGGAGGTGTGCCCGCCTCCAGCCGGGCAAACAACGTCTCACCGGGCATTTCCCGATAGACCCGCGCTTCTGGAGAATCTGTGCAAAGCACCACATAATCGACCTTGCGACGGGCCAGAATATCGTGAGCAGCGCCAATATCCAAAGCGCTTAGAACGTCATGGGTATCGAGGATCGCCGCCGCGTTGCGGTGATAAGGCGTGCCCACCACCTTGTGCCCGGTGCGGTACAGAATTTCCGGCCCCTGATGGGTAAAGCTGAAAAGAGTGAGCGGACGCCCTTTGTCGAAAAGCGGGTTGCTGAACGCCGTCGCGAACACCGGCCACTGACAGGTGTCTTTCTTTTTTTCCGATTCCGACACCGGTGGCTCGTCTGTCGGCTTAGACTCTTCCGCCAGTTTCAGGCAAACCCCGCCGAGGATGAAATGGGCCAGCAGCACGATCAGGAAAAGCCCACTACGTAACGGCACGAAAACACCGCTTTTGAGATGCCAGCCGCCGCGCCACGCCATGGTCGCCGCTAGCAGGATCGTCCAGGGCAAAACTGCGATCAATTCAGCATAGCTGGCCCAGCGCACCTGATAGAGACCGAGTACTGTAAAAAGCACCAAAGAAAGAAAAACGTAAAAACTCGCCGGGCGGGGAACTGTGCTGCCGCGCCAGAACGCCCAGGCGGTAGCAGCAAGCGCCAGAAAACCCGGACCAAGCATGAAGATCAGCCGCCCCGTGGTTTCAAAATCGCCCTTCAACAACGGCTGGACCTCGGAAATCCGGTCAAACCAGATGCCCATGATCCGAGGATCAACCTCGGCGAAAGGTCCTTTGAAAAAATCGGGAAAGATAATCCCGATGACGAAAAGCGGCAAAATAATGCCCAATGCCGTTAGCCCAAGACGCAACAAAAGACCCCCACGCCCGGCGACGACAAGCTTTGCCTCGGCTCGGCCAATGCCAATCCATGTCAGGGCCGTAAGGCCGAAAAGAACAACATGAACAATCGAGAGCCGGTCATAAACGACGCTCAACCAATCAAAAGATACGCGCTCAATGGCAAGAGCAGGAAGAAGGAACAATGCAATTCCCTGGAGAAAACGGATAAGGGCGGTGAGATAGCCCCGCCGCACCACCTCGTCCCCCGCCACCTCGCCCCCCGACTGGGCATTGCATGGCCAGAGCCACAACAGGCCAAGGGTGGCGAGAATGGAAAAAATAGGCACCAGAGCCTCAATGCTGACCCACAAGGCAAGAGCTGCGATCCCTCCGGCAAGAAAGAATCGGCTGGTCGGCGTCTTCTCCATAAAGCTCCGCAGCATCAGAGCAAAAAGCGCCGCATATAAAAAAATCTGCAGGCTGTGATGATCCGGCCGGGCGATCAGAAAATAGGCGCGCAGGGCAGGCTGGGTGGCGAAAAGCACCGCCATCAGCAAAAACCACCCGCTTGAAAGCAGGGGCCGCGTCGCCCAGAAAAGAACCCACAGAGTCAGGATTTCAAGAGCTGGGCTGATCATCACACCCCAGTACAATAGTCCTTCGTGAAGGCCGATAAAGGGAGCAAGCGACAGGGCGCCG
>JABJES010000071.1 GCA_018663165.1 Rhodospirillaceae bacterium | reverse complement strand
TCTCGGCAGCCCGATCCGCGTGAGGGTGACGGCGGGGCGGCGAACACGGTGCTGGCCGATATCGCGCGGCTGATGGACACAATTTCCCTGCCGCTTAATCTTGAGATGGCGGCGACCGATGAGATGGTTGAAATCGCGCTTCATTACCGGCCCCATGCCTGTTGTCTGGTGCCGGAGAAACGCGCTGAACTGACCACTGAAGGTGGCTTGGACGTGGCTGGCCTGAAGACTCAAATCGGCCCCCAGATCACCCGCCTGAATGAGGCCGGGATAAGGGTTTCGCTCTTTATCGATCCCACTGAGGCCCAATTGGAGGCGGCAATTGAACTTGGCGCTCCGGTGGTAGAGCTCCACACCGGCGCTTATTGTGATACGCAAGGTGCCGCCAGGAAGAAGGAGCTGGCCCGTATCAAGGTCGCGGCCGCCCATGGCGCGCGTTTGGGGCTTGAATGTCACGCCGGGCACGGGCTTACCTTCGACACGGTGGGGCCGGTGGCGGCCATTCCCAATATTGTCGAGCTTAATATCGGTCATTTCCTCATTGGTGAGGCGGTTTTCACCGGTCTTGATCTGGCGATAAAAGAGATGCGTAACGCCATGGATGTGGCCAGGGCCGGGTTAAGGAAAAGCGTATGATTCTGGGGCTGGGCAGCGATTTGATCGACATCCGCCGTATCGAGCGCACCCTGGAGCGTTTCGGTGAGCGCTTTATTGAGCGTGTTTTTACGTCGGTTGAGCGGCAAAAATCAGATGAGCGCAAGAACCGGGTCGCCAGTTATGCCAAACGGTTTGCCGCCAAGGAAGCCTGCTCGAAGGCGCTCGGTACCGGTTTCCGCGACGGCGTTTTCTTCCGTGATCTCGGTGTCGTTAATCACTCTTCCGGCAAGCCGACATTGATGCTCACCGGTGGCGCCAGGAAGCGCCTTGACGAGATGACTCCAAAGGGCATGACGGCCTCTATTGATCTGACGATTAGCGACGAGCCCCCCATGGCCCAGGCGATCGTCGTCATCACGGCTGTACAGAAGGGCGGGTGAGAGATGGTATCGCGCACCTTGACAGGGTGGTCTCCAACTGGCTTCATCGCCGCCATTCACATATCTTTATTATCAATATAATTATCATAAAATCAATAGATTAAAGGCGATAGTTAATGTCAAACACTAAGAAGGACGAGGGTGGATTCTGGGAAATGGTGCGTACCGTTTCATGGGCGGTGGTGATCGCTCTTTTTATCCGCACCTTTGCCTATGAACCTTTCAATATCCCCTCAGGGTCGATGATCCCCACATTGCTGGTTGGTGATTATCTCTTTGTCTCGAAATATTCCTACGGCTATAGCCGTTATTCCCTGCCTTTTGGCTTGCCCCTGATCTCTGGGCGGATCCTCTTTGATGGGCCAGAGCGAGGCGATGTGGCGGTCTTCAAGCTGCCATCGGATAATGAAACCGATTACATCAAGCGGATCATCGGTCTGCCCGGCGATAAGGTGCAGGTGAAAGAGGGGCGTCTTTACATTAACGGGGCACAGGTTGAGCGTCAGCGCATCGGTGAATTCACCTCTTACGGCAATTTCGGTCGTTATATCCAGTCCCCGCTTTATGACGAGACCCTGCCAAATGGTGTGACCCATGAAATTATCGAGATAAACGACACTTCGCCGCTCGACAATACGGTCGAATTTTCCGTGCCTAAGGGACATTATTTCGCCATGGGCGACAACCGCGACAATTCCCTGGATAGCCGGGTTGCGGCTGGTGTCGGCTTTGTCCCAGCGGTTAATCTTGTCGGCCGGGCCGAGGTGATTTTCTTTTCGACCAATGGCAGTGCCCGATTCTGGGAGGTCTGGAAATGGCCCCAATCGATCCGCTGGGACCGTCTTTTCCACGGAATTAACTAGGTTTCGATGGTCATGATCTCAGACACCTTCTGTGGGGAACTGGAAACCCGTCTCGGCCATCATTTTGCCAATTCCGCCCTTCTCAATGAGGCGCTGACTCATTCCAGCGTTGCCGAAGCGGCGCGACCGGGCGAAGATTTCGAACGGCTTGAATTTCTCGGTGACCGGGTTCTGGGGCTGGTCGTCGCCGATTTGCTGATGGAGCGTTTTCCTGACGACAATGAGGGTGATCTTTCACGCCGTCTGGTGGCTCTGGTTCGCGGCGAGGCCTTGTCGAAAATCGCCAAAGACATGGATTTGGGGCGTTTTCTCATCCTTTCCCAAGGTGAGGTGGATCAGGGCGGCCGTGACCACCCCAGCATTCTCGCCGATAGCCTGGAAGCGGTGATCGCCGCCCTTTATCTCGATGGCGGCCT
>JABJES010000109.1 GCA_018663165.1 Rhodospirillaceae bacterium | reverse complement strand
GCCCCCTTCACGTCGGCGAGACTGCCGTTATCGAAAACGCCCGGATTCTCGTCAGCCGCGGAGAGTTCAAAAACCTGGCCAGCCACGACAGGCTGGTCAATTGTGAAATCAGCTCAATCAGCTCAATCGCCTATAAAATCGTCCTGGTCGCCGCCGACCGGGCCGACGCCACAGTTTCCTTGCTGCCCAAGAGCGACTGGGACGTGGCTGGTGCAGATATCATCCTTGCCGAGGCCGGTGGAAAGCTGACCACCGCCGATGGAAAGCCGATGGTCTATAATAAGACCAAACCCCGTCATTCCAGTGTAATTGCCGCTGGTCGCGAACTGAACGCGGAACTGAGCGCCGAATTAGCCGATCATTAAGCCCAAAAACCCAGAAAAAATGCCATTTTCCGGTTTCTTGCCCTGTCAGAGCGATTGGTCCATTGGCCCCTTGAATCCCTCCGTGCTATCCTTGCCTGAGCGTAGAAATTCCGCATCCCAACCGGGCCCAGCCGCGAACCGGCACCCTGATCCTTGAGCCGACCTTGAACGCATCTCTTCAAAATACCAACCCACCCGTGGCCGAAACCACCACCATTCTCGTCGAGCGTCTGGTCAAGGGGTATGTGCGACCTTATTTCGGCAAGCTTTTTTTCGCCGTAATCTGCATGATATTGGGCGCTGCCGCCACCGCCGCCAACGCCTGGATGATGCAGCCCATTCTCGACGATGTCTTTTTGAAACGGGATCCGCAAATGCTGATCCTCGTTCCGCTGGCGGTGCTGGTAATCGCCATCATCAAAGGGGTGACGGAATATGGACAAGCGGTTCTGATGAGCTTTGTCGGCCAACGCATCATCACCGACATCCAGAAAAAAATGTACGCCCATCTGATGCGCGCCGATATCGCCTTTTTTCATGATAATGCGACCGGCGGGCTAATCTCCCGTTTTGTCTCTGACGTCCTCAAGCTGCGCATTGCCGTAAGCTCGGTGTTAACCGGAATCATCAAGGATTCCCTCACTCTCATTTTCCTGCTCACCCTGATGTTCATGCGCGACTGGCAATTGGCGCTGATCGCCTTCGTCGTCTTTCCTCTTGCCGTGTTTCCCATCCTTCGCATCGGCCGGCGCATCCGCAAAATTTCCACCTCCACCCAGGCGGAAACGGGTCAGTTCTCGACCCTTCTCAACCAGACCTTTCAGGGTGCCCGCCACGTCAAGGCCTATGGCATGGAGGGACATGAAACCGAGCGGGCGGGAACGATAATCGAGAAAATTTTTAAGCTCAGCTACAAATCGGCCAAAGTCAGTTCAATTGCACGCCCGGTGATCGAAACACTTGGCGGCGTCGCCGTAGCTCTGGTCGTCTGGTATGGGGGGTCTCAGGTTATTTCCGGAGAGACAACACCTGGCGCTTTTTTCTCCTTTATTACAGCACTGCTGCTCGCCTACCAGCCGGTGAAAAACCTCGCCAAACTCAACGCCAGTCTCCAGGAAGGACTGGCCGCCGCCCAGCGGGTTTTTGCCCTGCTCGATGTGGAGCCGGAGATAAAAGACAAACCCGACGCCGGTCATCTGCCGGACAAGGTTGCCGGCGCGATATCCTTTCATGGCGTGCGCTTTTCCTATGGTCACGACGTGCTCGCCCTGGACGATATTACAATCGATGTGCCAGCAGGAAAAACGGTGGCTCTGGTCGGTCCCTCAGGTGGCGGTAAATCGACCATTCTTAATCTCATCCCGCGCTTTTACGATGTCGGCGAGGGCGCCATCAAGATCGACAACATTGATATTCGCGACGTGACGATTTCTTCCCTGCGCGGAAATATCGCTCTGGTCTCTCAGGAGATCAGCCTCTTTGACGATACTGTCGGAGCTAACATCGCCTATGGCCGACTTGGTGCCTCAAACGAGGAAATCGAAACTGCGGCGCAGCAAGCCGCCGCCGATGATTTCATCAAAGCCCTGCCCGAGGGCTATGACACCCTGGTCGGCGAAAACGGGGTGCGGCTTTCAGGTGGCCAGCGCCAGCGGATCGCCATCGCCCGGGCAATGCTGAAAAACGCGCCGATTCTCCTTCTCGACGAGGCAACCTCGGCGCTGGATACCCAATCCGAACGTCAGGTGCAAAAGGCGCTGAAAGAACTTATGAAGGGACGAACGACGCTGGTCATCGCCCATCGCCTTTCGACCATTGTCGATGCCGATCTCATTTATGTAATCTCTGAAGGAAAGGTCATCGAATCGGGGGCCCACGGCGATCTTCTCAGAAAGAACGGTGCCTATGCCCGCCTCTGTGCCTTGCAATTTACCGATTCCAACGGGGAGAAAGCCGAGTCCGGGCCGAACACAAACAATGCCGGGCCACGCGCGACCCCCGCAACCAAGCCCTGACCGCCCGCCGACTTGTTTATGAATACCAAAAAAATACTGCAAAACGACCTTCTGCTGCACTTTCTGTGTTGGCTCGGATCGCTCTATATCCGCCTTTGCGCCTTCACCGGACGCTGGCAAACCGTCAACGGTGAAATCCCGGCTCGTTTCTGGGACGCAGGCCAACCCTTCATTCTCAGCTTTTGGCATGGCCGACTTTTAATGATGCCTTATTGCTGGCGGCGGGGAATATCCATCAACGTGCTTATTTCCCAGCATCCCGACGGTCGAATTCTCTCCCGCACGGTCGGCCATTTCGGCATCCGCACCATTACCGGCTCATCCTCGAAAGGCGGTTCAGCGGCGCTCAGAGCAATGGTAAGAACCTTGAAATCGGGCGAATGCATCGGCCTCACCCCCGATGGACCACGGGGGCCGCGCATGCGCGCTGCGGGCGCTATCGTCAGCCTCGCCCGTCTCTCCCAAACGCCGATCCTGCCCGTTGCCTTCGGCATCACCCGGGGCAAGGTGCTCGGAAGCTGGGACCGTTTTCTCATTGCCCTGCCCTTCTCGAAAGGCGTCTTTGTCTGGGGTGAGCCCATAATTGTACCCGCCAACGCCGATGCGGCGACCCTTAATGTGGCTCTGGGCCAGGTGGAAGAAGCGCTCAACGCCGTCACCCGTCAGGCCGATGAATTGTCTGGCAGGACACCCGTTGAGCCCGCCCCCATTGATGGGGGAACTGTCTGATGCTGGGCATTTACCGCCTTGCCTCGGTATTGGCCGCGCCGCTGGTGGAGAAATATCTGCGCCGCAGGCGGGATCAAGGCAAAGAAGATCCGATCAGGTTTTCCGAGCGCCTGGGGAAAGAAATGGCGCCCCGGCCACAAGGGACGCTGGTCTGGATACATGCCGCCAGCGTCGGCGAATCCCTTTCCGCCCTGCCGATTATTAACCGCCTGCTCGAAACCTCTGCCCACCCCCACATTCTGGTGACCACCGGCACCCTGACCTCAGCCCGGATCATGGCCGAGAGACTACCCGAAGGAGCCCTGCACCAATATGTGCCCGTCGATCTGCTTTATCCCGTGCGGCGCTTTCTCGACCACTGGCAGCCCGATTTGGCCTTATGGATCGAATCCGAATTCTGGCCCAATCTGATGCTGGAAACCCACCGCCGGAACATTCCCATGGTTCTCGTCAACGCCCGTATTTCCAGACGCTCCTTCGCTATCTGGCGACGGCTGCCTTTCCTCATCCGGCCCCTGCTTGAAACTTTTTCCCTCTCTCTCGGTCAGGATGAAACAGAGGCTGAACGACTGACCGTTTTGGGGGCGAAAAAGGTCGCCGCGCCGGGCAACCTGAAATACGTTGCCGCACCTCTGCCCGCCGACGAGACGGAACTGGCGCGAATGGATGAGATGTGCCGAGGGCGCCCCCTATGGCTTGCCGCCAGCACCCACCCCGGCGAGGAAGAGATCGTCTCTGAGGTTGACCGCAACCTACGAGCCCATTTCCCCAATTTGTTGACCATCATCGTTCCCCGCCACCCCGGACGCGGAGCCGCCATCGACCGAATTTTGCGGGCCGATGGACATAGTGTCGCTCGACGCTCTAGCGGTGATATTGCAGGGCCGGAAACCGATATATATCTTGCCGACACCCTGGGCGAACTCGGGCTTTTCTATCGTCTGGCGCGGGCCGTTTTTATGGGGGGCTCCCTGGTCCATCATGGAGGGCAAAACCCCCTTGAGCCGGGACAGCTCGGCTGCGCCATCGCACTCGGCCCCCATACGGAAAATTTCCGCAAAATCGTCACCGAAATGCGCGCCGGTGAAGCGGCCATCGAAGTCAAGGATATGAACGGGCTTACCAAGGCCATGACCCTGCTGCTTTCCGACCCGACACAATGTAAAGCGATGGGCAAACGGGCCGCCGGGATCGCCGGGGCCAAACAGGCGGTGCTTGGTGAGATTCTTTCTCTCATCACCCCCTTTCTCGACCAAATAAAAGATAAGAAAAAAGCGACGGGGGGCGGCGATGCGAACACCTGAGTTCTGGTCCGACGAGGCGACGCCACTTTCCACCGCTCTTTCGACCCTGCTCGCCCCCCTGGGCTGGGCCTATGGCCTTGGCGGACAGCTGCGGGCCAGCCGAACCACCCCTCACCATTGCAAAGTGCCGGTGATCTGCATCGGTAATCTGGTCGCCGGAGGGGCGGGGAAAACCCCAGTCGCTCTGGATATTGGCCAACGCCTCACGGCCAATGGACGCTGTCCCCACTTTCTCAGCCGCGGGTATGGCGGCATTCTGCCCGGCCCGGTAAAGGTT
>JABJES010000118.1 GCA_018663165.1 Rhodospirillaceae bacterium | reverse complement strand
GCCGGTCGACGGCGTCCCAGATATCTCCATGCTTGAACATAGGGATATCTTCTTATATTGTGAGGAATTTATCACTAGGAAGATATGCCAATATATTTCTTGACATAGGAATATATACGTATATACTCATAATCATGACAGGGGCAGGCCGTATTCGGCCGATCCCGCCGTTTTCAACGCCGCCGTTTTCAGAGTCTTTGTTTCTTTCAACTTTCCACTCACAGGAGAGAGCTTTATGGCGCGTGCCCGCTTCATACCCCGTCGTCAGTCTGATCTGACCTTTACCCTCTTTATCGACAGCGAGGAGGCCTGGTTCTGGACCGTCCAGTGTCACCGACTTAAGGCCGACGGTGCCCGGTTGAGCCAGGGGGTGGGAGATGTGGTTCGCCCCTGTGAACCGTTGGATGTTCTAAAAGCGGTTGAGGATCTTTACCGGCGGCGTTTTTTGAAATCGGACCATCTGAAAGTTCTGAGTGATTATGGCCAGCAGCTCCTGGTCCCGGATTATCGCCGGGAAGCCGAATACAGGGCGGCCAAATTATGGCGGGAATCTCATGAGAAATTAGGGAAAGTCCTGCTCGCGAAGGGGATCGTGGAAAGGATAAGCCGCTATGGCGGAATATCCTCAAATTGAGCTCAGCCCGCCAGGGGAAAAGGAACGCCAGATTATCGTCGCCTTTACCGGGCGCACGGATTTGTGGTGGTTGCGGATCTTAAAAAAAGGGTTCCGCCATTGTTTCCTCTGCATCAATGACGGAGAAAGATGGATGGCGCTCGATCCTCTGGCCCACCGGATGGAAATTGGCATTTTGCCCATGAGCAGCGATTTCGATCTGAAAGAATGGCTGGAGGGGCAGGGGTTCACCGTGAGTGCGGCGCGCGTAGAAGCCGAAGTGACAAAGCCGGCACCGGTGATGCCCTATTCCTGTGTCGAGGCAGTCAAAAGGGTGCTCGGCATCAGAAGCCGCCGGGTGGTGACGCCCTGGGGGCTTTACAGGTTTTTGAGAGCAAAGGAGGGGTATTTTTTGGGGGAAATGGAGGGGAAAAGGAGAAAAATGAAGGGAAGGAATAAAAACTTGTTGACAAAAGAGATTATATAGGGATATATTCCTAGTTCGAAAGGCCACAAATGCGCCCGCAGCGGAGAGATCCGCCTGCGGGTTTTTTTAGTGCAAATTTTGGCGGCCATTCGAATGACGTTCACAAACAGTCACACCAGGGAGAATGAAGATGGGGAGCATCATCAGCAGCATCATCAGTCCGCCAAAACCAAAATCGTCACCCTTGCCAGCTCTGCCGCCGCTGGGCGTCAGGGAAGACGGTGGGGAAGAGGCCGGTACAGAGCAGCGTCGCCGCCGTCGAGGCAGTCGGTCGGCAACCGTGGCGACCTCACCGCGTGGGGCGTTGCTTTCTCAAAATCTGTCGCCTCGGCGCAAATCTCTGTTGGGGGATTAGATAATGGAAGAATTGACGGCGACCGGAATTATCCGGCAGTTTAAGGCAGCCAAGAGCAAACGCGGCGCCTGGGAATCCCACTGGCGCGAATGTTACGAATATGCCCTGCCCCAGCGCGAGGGGTTCAGCGGCGCACAGACGCCTGGCGCTAAACGTACCGATACGATTTTTGACGGCACAGCGGCTGACGCCGTCGATCAGCTTGCGGCAAGTCTTTTGGCCCAACTGACCCCGCCCTGGTCGCGCTGGTTTGGACTGACCGCCGGGATTGAAGTGGGCGAAGAAGAGCGCGCCATCGTCACACCGGTGCTGGACCGCACGGCAGCAACTCTGCAATCCCATTTTGACCGCTCAAATTTTACCGTAGAGCTCCATCAATGCTATCTCGATCTGGTGACCGGTGGTACCGCATCGCTGTTGTTTGAGGAAACCGCGCCTGGCGAAAGTTCGGCGTTCCGCTTTACCGCCGTGCCGCTTACCCAAGCAGTGATGGCCGAAGGGCCGGAGGGTCGTCTGGATATTACCTATCGCCAAAGCACATTAACCCTTGGACGCCTTAAGGCGCGCTTTCCCGCAGCCCAACTACCCGAAGCGATGGTGCGGGAGGGGAGTGAAGACCCGGCGAAACGATTCGAAATCATCGAGGCGGTTATGCCGAAAAACGGTGGCTTCAGTTATATGGCGGTGTTTGACACGGGCCAGACAGAGACAGGAACAAATGATGAGGCCGGAATGTTGGCGGAGGGGTTTTTTGAGACCTCACCGTTTATCAATTTCCGTTGGCTCAAGGCGCCGGGAGAGGAATACGGTCGCTCGCCGGTGATGAAGGCTCTGCCCGACATCAAAACCGCCAACAAGGTGGTGGAACTGGTGCTTAAAAACGCCACCATTGCGGTGACCGGAATCTGGCAGGCCGATGATGACGGGGTAATGAACCCGGCCAATATCCGACTGGTGCCGGGATCGATCATTCCCAAGGCGGTGGGGTCTGCGGGGCTGACGCCACTGGAAACACCGGGTCGGTTCGATGTTTCGCAATTAGTGCTGGAAGATTTGCGGACACGTATCCGTCACGCCATGCTGACCGATCGGTTGGGCCAGATCGAAGGCCCGAAGATGACGGCCACCGAAGTGATCGAACGCTCAACGGAAATCGCACGGGTTCTAGGGGCGACGTATGGTCGACTGCAATCTGAGCTGTTGACCCCCTTAATACGACGCGGATTGACGATTCTGAGAAGGCGCGGGGAAATTCCCGACGTGATCATCGACGGGCGCAATGTCGACCTTCAATACCGCTCACCTCTGGCCCAGAACCAGGCTCGGCGCGATGTTCAAAACACTTTGCTGTGGCTCGAATCAGCCAGTGGCATGGGGCCGGAAGCCCAGGCCGCAATCGATCTTGCGCAAGCCGTGCGCTGGATGGGTCGCGCCTTTGGCGTGCCCGGCGAACTGATTCGCGAGGAGAGTGGCGATAAGAATGCCCTCGATATGATCGCCGAACTGGCAAGCGGAGCAGGCGCTCTTTTGGCCGGGGCAGAAGAGAAAGACCTCGGCGGTCTGATCCCCCAAGACACGGAACTGGACTAGGTAACCGATAGGGGGGGTGCGCCATGAGACGGGGAAAAGAAAGTTCTCACAATATGGAGGCGAAGGGCTGGGCCTGGTTTGCGCCAGCCGAACAGGCAGAGACGGCTGCTTTGGAAGGCGTGCCCCAAGACGTCGCCCGGGCAGCGGCAAAATGTTTTGGCGAAGGTGATGGGGCTCAAGTGCTTGCCTATCTTCGCGAGATAACAATTGAACGTCGCCCCGGCCCGGAGGCGAGCGATGCTTTGTTGCGCCATTTGGAAGGCCAACGGTTCATCGTCGCCTGTATCGACAAGTTGATCCGACGCGGACGGGAAGGGCCGTAAGGCTGGAATGGCGGCCTAAAATTGAGAATTCATCATTCATACGAGAGAGAGGAAATGACATGTCGGAAAGCCTGATTGAAAAGAAAGCTGAAACGGGGACGAGCAGTGGGACTGAAAGCGGCGAAACTACACCTACCCTTGCCCAGCGCCCGGATGAATTGCCTGAAAAATTCTGGGACGTCGAAGCTGGCGCTCCACGGGTGGACGCCATGGCTAAATCTTACGCGGCACTGGAAAGCCGGCTGTCGGAAATGGTCAAATTTCCTGGCGATGACGCCGACCCGGCGGACATGGCAGAGTTTCGCAAGCGCCTCGGTGTGCCTGAAAATGCGGAAGGATATAAGATCAAGGCCGGTGAGAATCTGCTGGAAAGCGACCCGGAGGTAAACAAGCAATTGCACGAGGCGGGGTTTACGTCACCGCAGGCGCAACTGGTCTATGATTTAGCCCGGGACAAGGTGATGCCGATGATCGAGCAGGCGGCGGCAGAATTTGAAGCCACCAAGCAGACAGAGCGATTGGAGCGTCACTTTGGCGGTGGGGAAAAATGGGAAGAGGTGTCGCGCCAGCTCAGGGTCTGGGGACGCATGAACATGCCCGAGCATGTGGTGAAGGGTCTGGCGACCACCTATGAAGGGGTTTTGACTCTGCATCAGATGATGAAATCCGGCGAGCCGGGGTTTGTCCGGGATGGTGAAGCCCCTTCGGATATTGTTGAAGAGGCAGAACTGAAAAAACAGATGAATGATCCGGCCTATTGGCGCGACCGGGACCCGGCGGTGATGAAGAAGGTGGCCGAAGGCTTTGAGCGGCTCTACGGCGATAAGGGTTAAGGGCAAACCAGAGGAGAAACACATGGGCGCGACAACAGGATTTAGGGAGGCAAGGGGCCTGGGGGAGGCGTTCGACTATGGCCGCCGCGCCCCGGTAAGGCGATCCCTGGTCGAGGGCGCGGTTAAACCCCGACAGAGTCTTGCCGCAGTGTTGGGACGGAATGCGTTGCGGCGGAGCGGTATGGGGCAAGGTCTCGTCGAGACGCAGGAGGACAGACCCCCGCCGCCGGGGGTCATCGATGAAGTGTATCGGGACAAACGCACCGGCCAGCGCGTTTCTGCGGAGCGGGAAACAGCAGTTGAAGGGATTGTACGGATATTGCAGGAAAAGGCTAAAAATCAGCCGACGGTGATCAACGTCGGGGGCGAGGCAAAAGCCGGCGTCCAGGGCGGGGGGATAATCCCGCGTCTAGGGGGCGGGCCGCAAACCGGCTCGGAAAACACCCCAAGTGGCGACGTTCTGCGCCGAACCGATCTCAAACGGTCGGGCCAGACGGGCACCCAAAGCGGGGATGTGGGGAAGCGGCCCTCGGGAACAGAATTTATATCCATGCTGGAAGCAATGGGGATTGATCGCAGTTTTGTTGTAGAGGATACGCTAGAAACCCGGAAAGCAGTAGCCGACGTCATGCGGACCCGCGAGATAGCCAAGGGGGGGAAAGATCAAATTGAGGGCCTTGCCGAAAGAATTAAATTGAGCCAAACAGATGAAAATGGAAACTTGGTTGAGAGGCTTAAGGCCAAACTGAATCAGGCGTTGACGACCCCTTACAATACACCTTGGTCTCTGGGTGACGAAGAGCTGCTGAAGAACCATGATGCACTGGCAAGGGAGGTCGGTAGTCTTGAGGATTCCAGAAAGGTAGCCAAGCTGGGAAAGGAGACCATAAAAAGATTTGGGAACCGTTTGCCGGAAGGCCTTAGGAAACTTGGAAAGGGGTTTGGTCCGTTGAGCATTCTCAGTGCCTTGAAGCAGATTGAGAAAGAAGAGCTTCTTGATCGGTACGAAAAGGAGATTAGGCGCAGGAAACTGAAAAAGGAATAGTGTCTGTCAATGCACGGCAATAAATTGTTGCTATTTTTCCGCCACTTGGGCGCTAGAAAGATTGCGTTGGAAGGGCGTATCGGTTTCTGATCTGCTCAGCCATTTTCTGTATCAGGAAAAAAGACCCTGGATCCCGCTTGTGATTATAGTCGCACAGGCCGTTCAGATCGGTCGGCGTAACTTTCCCACTCTTCGTTTCAAACAACAAAGCATACCAGCCTAGAGACGTAAGGAGGTCCGGACTGACTCCAATCCCGACGCAATAGGATATGGCCATGGCGGAGTATCCTTCCGGGTGTCCCTGTATGGCGGCTTTCAGGTACCAGTCAAAGGCAATTTGGTGATTTATTTCGACGCCACCGGCGCCCCATTTGGCGTAATCACCCATTTCCACCTGAGCTCGTGGATTTCCTTGTTCAGCGGCGTTGCGAAAGTAGGGAACAGCCATCTGATTGTCTTCAGGCCGTCCCAGACCTCTGTCATACATATATCCGATTTCGTATTGGGCTTTCGAGTCTCCGGATTCGGCCAGCGGCAGGAGGATATCGAAGGCGGTTTGATAGTCTTTGGCCTTGAGCGCCGCCATGCCAGTCGCATAGGCGTCCCCATCTGCGCGGGCCGTCCCCGTGAGTAGAAGAAAAACAGCAATCAAGGTCAGGAAATATTTCATGCAGCCATGGAGCGATGTGAAGCTGAACAAACGTTAGCATCCAGGACTCGCGTCTTACAATAAGGGATGCTTTATTTCCAGTCATGGCATGGAGTTGGAAAAAAACTGTTCTCGTTGTCGTCTCGCTTTTTGGCCTGACGATCGACCGCCAGATTTAATTTAAATATTTTTACGAGAAATTCCGTGCGTTGGAGAACCGGAGGGCTGAGTTAAGTCCTTTTGGCCCACGCATGTGCGTCTGTTTCCGGCCGGTGCGCTGTTCCCTACCCAGGGGCGGCGTTTTTTATTGCCGATAACCGGGATGGGGGCGCTTCACCCGAAAATAAAACAACAACCCCAACCAGGAAAGGAAGGGACAGGACATGTCAACATCAGTTGATCAGAGCTTCGTCAAGCAGTTCGAAGCGGAAGTCCATCAAGCCTATCAACGTATGGGCTCGAAACTGCGCAATACGGTGCGGACCAAAGGCAACGTCAAAGGGTCCAGCACCACATTCCAGAAAGTCGGCAAAGGCACGGCCTCAACCAAGGCCCGCCATGGCAAGGTGCCGGTGATGAATATCGATCATACGCCGGTTGAATGCGTGCTGGTTGATTACTATGCCGGCGACTGGGTCGATCGGCTCGACGAGCTGAAGACCGATCACGACGAACGTGCCGTGATCGCCAATGCCGGGGCCTATGCCCTTGGCCGCAAGACCGATGAACTCATCATCACCGAGCTCGATACCAGCACCAATTATGCCGATGCCGATACTGACGGCATGACCAAGGCCAAGGTGCTGACCGCGTTTGAGATGCTGGGTACAGCGGATGTGCCCGATGACGGCCAGCGTTATGCGGTGGTCGGCTGGAAACAGTGGTCGGAGCTTCTCAACATCGCCGAATTCGCCGATAGCGATTTCGTCGGCTCTGAGGAGCTGCCTTGGCGGGGCACCCAGGCCAAGCGCTGGCTTGGTACCTTGTGGATGCCGCATTCCGGTCTGAGCGTGGCTTCCAGTGTGCGGCTTTGCCACTGGTTTCACAAAACGGCCGTTGGCCATGGCAGTGGGGCGGAAGTTAAATCCGATGTCACCTGGCATGGTGATCGCGCCGCTAATTTTGTTTCAAACATGATGTCTCAAGGCACCAGCCTGATCGACGCCACCGGCGTCGTCACGTTGCGTTGTCTCGAGGCTTAAGGGAAAGGAGGAAAAGATGGCTTATACATCAACCGATCTTTCGGTTCTGGCTTATGCCAACGGCTATACGTTGTGGCATTACAAATCCAGCGCCGATGCCCAGGCGACGATTGCCGCGGCCAACTATTTCAACGGCGCCACCGACATGGTGCGCGTCGGCGATACGGTTCTGGTCCAGGACAGTGGCAACGACATCACCGTGATGCGCGTTAGCGCCAATAGTGGCGGCGTGGTTACGCTGGTTTATACGCCGACCCAGTCTGCGGCCAATGTCGATACCTCCGGGGCGACCCTGACCGACCTTGAAACCGAGGTCAACGAGATCAAGGCGGCGCTCAGGACAGCGCATATCATCGCTGGCTGATCTTAAACAATAAGGAGGGGGCATTCGCGCCCTGGATTTGCGCCCCGTGGGTTTTATCTCACGGGGCGTTTTCTTTTGTTCATTTTTCAAAAAAAAAGGAGAAACGCCATGGCATTGAGTTCCATTGCGCTGGCCTCGCGGGCGCTTTTAAAGATCGGAGCCAATACGATCGCTTCGTTCGAGGAGGGCACGGCTGAATCGGAAGTGGCGGCGAATTTATACCCCTATGTGCGGGATGGCATGCTGTCCAGTTATCCGTGGAATTTTGCCACGGCGCAAATGAGCCTGGCTCGCCTGGTGGCCGAACCAATTGCCGATTTTACCTATGCCTTTCAACTGCCCGATGGTTTCCTGCGCGCTTTGTCCGCCGGGCAAGGTGGTCAGGGCCGTGGCCTTAATTACCGCATTACCGGAAACCGACTGCACACTGACGCCGACAGCGTCGTTCTCACCTATATTTTTCAACCGGATAAAATGGATTTTCCGCCGTTTTTCGATCAGGCGTTGATCACCCGTCTGGCGGCCGAGTTCTGTATTCCCCTGACCGAGAACACCAGCCGTACAGAGGCCCTTTACAAGCTTGCCGAGAATGAGTTTCGGCGCGCTAAATTGACCGACGCCCAGCAGGACACCCCACCGGCGATTGAGCATTTCTCGCTTGTTGATGCGAGGTCCTGACATGGCGCGGATTAATTTGATTAAAACGAATTTCAACGGCGGCGAGATCGGTTCCGATCTTTATGGACGCGGCGATTTGCGGGCCTATGAGAACGGGGCGGCAAAGCTGCGCAACGTCTTTCTCCATCCAACCGGCGGCGTAACACGGCGGGCCGGCCTTGCCTATGTGGATGCGGCGCGGGGCTCCGGGCGTTTGATCGCATTCGAGTTCAATACCGAGCAGGTCTATTTGCTGGTGTTGAGTAATCTGTATCTGGATGTCTATCGCGATGGGGTGAAGGTCGCCTCCTTAGCAACGCCGTGGAGCGAGGCGCAACTCTCACAGATCAACTGGACCCAAAGTGCCGACACATTACTGGTTAGCCATCCGGATGTGAGCCCCCGAAAAATAACCCGTACATCGGATACAAGTTGGACCATTCTTGAATGGGAATTTCTTATTGAGACGGATGCCCTGCGCCAGCCATTTCACAAATTTGGCGGAACCGACGTCACCCTGACGGCGAGCGCGACAACCGGCAGCATTACCCTTACCGCCTCATCAGATGTGTTCGTGAGCGGCCATGTGGGGGCGCGGTTCCGTGTTGAAAAAAAGCAGGTTGAGATTACCAGCATAACCTCGGCTACGGTCGCCGTGGCTTTGGTTAAGGAAACCCTCACCAGCACGGCGGCAACAAAGGACTGGGACGAGCAGGTATTTTCCAGCGTGCGTGGATGGCCGGTCTCGGCCGCCTTTCACCAGGACAGACTGGTTATCGGTGGCTCGCGGGATCTGCCTAATCGGTTATGGCTGTCAAAATCCTCGGATCTATTTAATTTCGATCTCGGCACCGGTCTTGATGACGAGGCCATTGATTTTGATGTTCTTTCTGATCAGGTCAACGCCATTCGTGCCGTGTTTTCAGGGCGCCATTTACAGATATTTACGTCCGGAGCGGAATGGATGGTCACCGGCGACCCCCTGACGCCAAACTCAGTACAGCTCAAGCGTCAGACCCGGATTGGCTCATCGGTGGATCGCAGTGTGCGGCCTCTGGATGTGGACGGCGCGACCTTGTTCGTCGCCCGAAACAGCCAGGAGATCAGAGAATTTCTATTTACCGATGTCGAACAGGCCTATCAGGCAAGTGATCTTAGTCTGCTTGCCCGGCACCTGATCAACACGCCTGTGGACCAGGATTTCGACCAGCTAAGGCGCTTAATGCATGTGGTGATGTCGAACGGTGATATGGGGACGCTGACCTTGTATCGGGCCGAGCAGGTAACTGCCTGGACCCTGCAGCAAACAGCGGGGAGCTTTCTTTCGGTCGCCGTCGCCGACAGCGATGTTTACGTACTGGTGTCGCGGGCCGGCGGGGTGTTCGTTGAAAAGTTCGACGATACCCTGGCCACCGATTCGGCTCTTAAAGGCACCAGCGGGGTAGAGACCGATGCCTGGTCTGGCCTTGATCATCTTGAAGGGGAGACTCTCAAGGTGCGGGCTGACGGATCGGTGCAGGCTGATCGAGTGGTAACCGGGGGTGCCATCACAATCGAGTCCCCGGCATTGAATGTAGAAGCCGGTCTTGCCTTTACCCATGAGATTGAGCCCCTGCCGCCAGCGATCAAATCAGCCAGAGGTGCGGGCCAGGGTATGGCGATGCGTCTCATTGAAGCGACCTTTCGCTTGCGGGACTCAAGCATGCTGCGTGTCGATACAGGCAAGGGGTTTTCAGAAGTGCCGATGAAGACGGTTGGGGGGGCCGGATTGCTCGATTCTGCGCCACCGGTTTTTACCGGCGATAAGCGAATTCGTGCCATGGGGTGGCGTCGTGAAGGAACAACGCCTCTGTGGCGAGTGGCCCAGGACACCCCTCTGCCCAGCACAATTCTCTCCGTAACAACAGAAGTAAAGGTGAATGACTGATGGCTGGATTACAAAGCATTATTCCTCTCATTTCGACCGGCATTGATCTGATCGGATCGATGAGCTCACAGGGTCAAGGCTCATCCCAGGATGATTATCGCCTGCAAGAACGCCAGGCGTCGATCACCCGTATCCAGAAGACGGAAGCAATTGAACAGGACCGCCGCCGCGAACGACTGCGCCGGGCGCTTGCAGCCAGCCGGGCGCGTCTCGGGTCTCAGGGAGTGGGCTCGGCGCGTGGATCAGGAGACGCGGTTCTGCGCGGCCTTCTCGAAGAAGGTAAGGAAACCGACAGCGAAGAGCATGACCTATCCCAGGGGCGGATTGATGACATTAACCGGCGGTATCGTCGCAATTTGCTCGAAAGTGCGGAAGCTCGTTCGCGCCAGCGATTCGACTCTTTAAAAAAATTTACAACTCTTATTTCTTAGCCAGCGGGAGACAATGATATGGCCACAGACATTCTAATTTACGACATCACACCGCGTATTCAGTACACCGGTGACGGGACGCAGACCGCGTTCACCTATCCTTTCCCGATCTTCGCCGACGGGGATATTGAGGTTTATCTCGACGACACCTTGAAGACCATCACGACCGATTACACGGTGGCCGGGGCGGGGGATTCAGCCGGCGGCACGGTGACCATACTAGCGGCTCCTTTGAGCGGAATTGTGGTGACTCTGTTGCGAAACATTCCCATCAAGCGCACCACTGACTTTCAGGAAGGCGGTGAGTTCCGCGCCAAGGTGATCAACGACGAGCTCGATAAAATGACCGCTGGCTTGCAGCAGGTGGAAGTGGAGGCGGGCCGTGGCCTGAAACTCTCACCCACCGACACGGCGACCAGTGTCACATTGCCGGACAAGGCAACCAGGCTTGGGAAGCTGCTCGGGTTTAATGCCGTGACCGGGGACCCGGAAGCAACGGCCGGGGTGGCCGGGCCGACCGGGGCGACGGGTGCTGATGGTGTGTTCAGTGGGTCAGAAGCAACGGTGACGCCAACGGCTCTTGATAAACTGGCTTTGCTGGATCAGTCCGACAGCGATAATCCGAAGTTTGGCACGGTGCAAAGCATCCTTGATCTTGTGCCGACACCAACGACGGTTGATGTTATCGCCCGTGAAAGCCTTGCGCTTAATTTCTTCCTTGATGCGGTTGACCATGCACGAGTTTATTCCAGCATGGTTGACGGTGTTGTTGACGCCTTCACCGATGAAACTGGCGTTGATACAGGCACCAGCACCAACGAAACCTATGACGCCACAAATGATCTTTACAATAATCCCTCCGCGCCGACTCTCTTGTCGGGTGCGACTGGAACCAATCTAGGTAACATGACTGAAAGTGGTGGGTTAGCCGCCGCCTTCGACGGCACGACAACCCACATGGGTGCTGCGGCGGCTGTTTACACAGGCACAACAGGATATGTCGGAAAGGATTGGGGGAGTAGTGTCACAAAATCTATCGACCATATTGATGCTTGGCCCTCCAGTGACTCCGGATTTACCAGCACAGCTTCGACAGGGGTCAAGCTTACCCTCCAAGGTTCAACGGATAATTTCTCGTCGTCTGTTGTCACATTAGCAACACTGACTTTCACAGAAACAACCTCTGGCCCTGTGACAGTCACGGCGTCTGACCTTACGGCTTACCGCTATCATAGGTTAGTTGTTGAGGCCGACGATGCAAGTTCCACGCAGAATTACTGTTCTGAGTTGGATTTCTACGAGACCGGTGCAGCCCTTAGCATGACCCTCCAATCCAACGCCTTCGCATCGTCCGTTACTGATCCGACGACCGGCCATATCGTTCTCTTTGAGGAAGATGTTGACGCGGTAACGCTCAACACCGATCTGGTTGCCTCTGTCTCACGGGATGGCGGCACGACTTGGACAGCGGCAACGCTGGTTCTTCAAGGAACCTATGCAACGGGGAAAAACATTCTGACCGCCGAAGTGGATATTTCCGCACAGCCAGCGGGAACATCGATGAAATGGAAGCTTGTCACAGCGAACGCCAAGGATATGAAAATCCACGGTGCTGCACTCCAATGGAGGGTTTAGATCATGACTGTTAAAAAACTGACCGATACCAAGGCAATTGAGCAGATCGACACAGAGAAAGTTATCGACGCCCTTCTTGACGAGATAGAGAAGGGCAATCCCGGCTGGCGGGCGAGCCTGCCGGCTGACCAGAAAGACGCCATGGCCCGGCGCAATGTGCTGCGGGGGAGAGTGTAGGGCGATGGCCGGGCGAATGCCCTGAGTTAGGCCAAGAATGCAGCGATAAGCATAGGAAAAGAAAAAGACGCATGACGCGCACAAAATACGATTAAGAATTTTGTCGGTTTTCTCCGGCATTCCCAACCCCGGCCCTCTCCTGAAGGCCGGGTTTTTTCATGTCCGGAGCGGGATGGTCCCGTGGCGGGCATTCACCCAAGGTTGATCCGGGAGGATCGGCCCTTAACCTTAGGAGTCACTAAAATGACTGTAAATACTTTTACGCAAACCTCCAGCGCGCTCTCCCGGCGTGCTTGGTCAGATGCTGTGGATGGCGATATCTCGGTTTTCACACGCATCGCGGTTGCCTTCGCGCCCCATGAGGAAGCCACACCGGCGATGACGGTGCGGCTGGATGCCGGTTATGTCTTCGACGGCACCGTCCTGACAGAGGTCGCCGCTCAGAGCACGGCGGCGATCACCGCGCCGACAATCAATCCGCGCATCGACCGTGTGGTTATCGACAACACCACGGGCGCGGTATCGGTTGTCACAGGAACCGAGGCGGCCAGTCCGGTTGCACCGGCGATCCCGGCCGGCAAACTGCCGGTGGCCCAGGTCTCGCTGCTAACTAGCACCACGGCGATTACCAATGCGGAGATCATCGATGAGCGCAGTTTTCTAACTGTTGGGTCATCATCTTCTTCCTCTCCCGGTGTTGACCAGACGGCGAGTGACAGGGCTATGATTAATGCCTTAGACATTTCGGCTGGGAACGGTCTTAGCTGGAAGGGGATGATTAATGGGTTTGTCGATAGCTTCGTTGACGAAGCAGGGGTGGATTCTGTCACCTCAACTAACGAAACTCATATTGGTGGGGCCGGGGCGTATGCTACTGGTGGAAGCTTTACCGACCTTGAAGATTATGCCGCTGCCGTGGAGTTTGAAGTGGTTCCGTCTAGTCTCAGTGGTGGAGCGGGAAACTTCATTGACAATGACTTGTCTTCTAAAGTCTACGGGGGTGGTGCTTCCTCGTGGTCTGTATTCCTGACTTTTCACCAAGCTATGCCTGTCACCAAGGCCCGTATGTATGTGATCAACACTGATGCTGGCCGACTGTCCAGTATTAACTTTCATGGTTGGGACGGGTCAACTTGGGTCAGCTTAGGGAATCTCTCACCTTTGGCGAATGCTACCTGGGCTGAACTCACAGGAACGTGGTCTTACACCTCTTATAAGTTCACCCCTAACCCCTCTGGTGGTGGCGGGCCTTCCCTTTCAGAAGTTGAGCTTCAAAACGCGGTAGGCACAACCCCTGCCTCTATGGTTCTTGTCTCTAACGCCCAGACTGCTTTGACCGTCCCAACGGCAGCGCACATCGTTATTCAAGAAGAAGACGTTGACGCTGTCATCTTGAACACAGATCTGAAGGCTTATGCGAGTAGGGATGGTGGGACAACTTGGACGCAGGGGGCTCTATCTGATGTAGGAGACGGGGTTAGCGGCCAGCAGATTCTTGCCGCCGACGTTGACCTTACCAGCCAGCCCTCAGGAACGAGTATGAAATATAAGATTGAAACCCTTAATACCAAGGGGCTGAAACTCCACGGTGTTGCTCTGGAATGGAGCTAGCATCGGGCCTGTAAAAGGTTTTCTAAAAGAAAGAATTGAGAAACTGAAACCGTCCCCCTCGGGGGGCGGTTTTTTCAATAATTGAAGCACGGTAGTCGCTAGTAATAACATCCCGCTCCGTGATTTTTCTAAATTTTTCCAAATCCCTGTCCTCTCCTGAAGGCCGGGCTGAAACCTTTCTGGCAAGTCAGAAAGAAGATATGAGCCATCGGGGCCAGAGGTGTGGAAGGCCGTGAATTGTTTAGACGCGCAACGCGCCCTATTTCCGACATCGTTGAATGAAAGCTTAGCGGAGTTGGCCGTTCCTTTAAGAAGAGGCGCGGCTGCTCCGTTTCCATTAAGGGGGAGCCATGACCCGGGATCGACTGCGGTTTCTGCCGCCAGACGTTAACGCCACATCTGCCGGCGAGGAAAAACACGTTGAAGGCTTGCCGGCGCTGAAGCGGGAAATGGAAGAACATTTGCCTGCATTAATTGTTCGCGCACTTGCCCATTACCGTGTTTTTTCAAGTCAGACGCCGCCCCCCGATGCCAAGGGTTTTTCGGCCCATTTCAGTGCCTGCAAGGCTGCGCTTGCCCATCTCGAATCGCTGATCAAACTGGCTGGCTGGGCCGAGGCGGAATCAGGTGCTAATGATGCATCCGGCAATGGCGGGGAAGGCGATGAAATGGCGCGGCTTTTGGCAGAGGCGAAGGCGGCGGTTGGCGATATGGGAGAGATGGATTTCGGCAAAGATGATGCGTTGGATGCCGGGGGAGGGCTATGAAGGAAATCGGGTTTCCTGAGTTCGTCTGGATATGGAACCGGTTGCAAAATCAGGCGACCCCCCGGCTTCACCTGCAAATGGCCTTTTGGCTCGAAAAGAGCTGGTCTTCAGGGCAACGTGAATTGTTGCTGATGGCATTTCGCAACAGTGGCAAGTCGACGCTCGTCGGATTGTTCTGTGCCTGGCTTTTGGCCAGGGAACCGGATTTACGCATACTCGTGCTCGCCGCCGATCTCGCTCTGGCGCGAAAGATGGTGCGCAATGTGAAAAGGGTGATCGAATCCCACCCCTTTACCTGGGGGTTGAAGCCCAAGCGGGTTGACCAATGGGCGTCGGACCAGTTCACCGTCAATCGATTAGGGGAATTGCGCGACCCTTCCATGCTGGCCAAGGGAATTACAGCGAATTTGACCGGCAGCCGCGCCGATGCGGTGATTTGTGATGATGTAGAAGTGCCAAACACCTGCGATACGGCGCCGAAAAGG
>JABJES010000072.1 GCA_018663165.1 Rhodospirillaceae bacterium | reverse complement strand
GACGTCTTGCCGTGATCAACATGGCCCATAACCGTAACAACAGGCGCGCGGGGAAGCAGCTTGGAAGCATCCACCTCGTCCGTCTTAAGGCCAATTTCAACGTCGGCTTCGCTAACCCGGCGAATTTTGTGGCCGAATTCAGAAATAACGAGTTCAGCAGTATCGGCATCAATGGTGTCGTTAATAGTTGCCATCACGCCCATCTGCATCAGCGTCTTAACCACATCAGCCCCGCGCTCGGCCATACGGTTGGCAAGATCAGTAATCGTAATGGTTTCAGGAACCACTACATCACGGACAATTTTCTTGCTCGAATCTCCACCTGTCTCTTTGGCGCGCTGTTTCTCACGCTCACGCTCGCGGGCGCGGCGCATAGCGGCAAGGGAACGGGTACGGTCGCCACTGTCATCAAGGGCCTGGGACATGGTTAGCTTGCCGGATGCGCGGCGGCGCTGATCCGACGGCTTGTGCAACGAAGCCGTTTGCTTGTGACGCGCCTCTTTGCCCTTCTTGACGGGGGCCTTTTCTTCCTTTTCTTCGTGCCGTTTTTTATGGCGCGTTTCAGGGGTTTTTGCGATCTCGGGCGAGGGGTCGGGGACCGCCGGATCGACAACAATTTCCTCGACCTCAGTGACGGCTTTCGGCGTTTCGGTGGCGGCCTCGGCTGTGGCTTCGGTTGCAGCCTTAACGTCTGACGCTGCAGACTCTTCGTCCGCGACAGTTTCATCTGCCGGGGATGGGGTGGGTTCCGGCCGCTTGCCGAAGACATCCTCAACGGTGGGCTCGGCCTCTCTTTGCTTGGCCGTTTCAAGCGCCCTGGTGCGGGCAGCTTTTTCTTCACTGGTAAGATTCTGGTTCGCCGAGACGTTCTCTAAAAGGCTCTCCGCCGCCTTTGCCGCATCCGACTGGCGCGGCGCAACCTTGACCTCAGCCATGTGGCCGCCTTCACCGGCAGCATAGGTGCGCTTGCGCTTGACCTCGACCGTCACCGATCTTGAGCGGCCATGAGAAAAGCTCTGCCGAACCTGGCCGGTCTCGACGGTCTTTTTCAGCTCAAGCCGTCCCGGCCGTGAGAGAGTTTCAGGCTTTTTCTCTTCTTTTATATCTTTACCGTCTGTCATTTTAATCCAGTCCGACCTTTATAAAAACACGCTTTTATTTTGTCACCGCGCCTGTTTCGTCCACAATTTCTGTTTCGTCCACGGGGCCTTCAAAGCGAAACCCGGCAAGTCTTCCCGCCTCTACAATAAGGCGCTCGGCAAATCCCCCCGGCGCGACCCCCACATGGACGCTGCGATCCCGCCCGAAAACAGCGCCAAGCTCGGCACCGGTGAAAAGCGAGACCATCGGCACGTCGCCGATTATCCCTTCAATGCGGCGACGGCCATCCTTGCCGCTATCAGCCGCAATCAACACCAGGGCAGGACGGCCCTTTTTCCAGCCCCCACCCTTAAGTGCGGCGGAAAGCTTTTCAAACCCGGCGACCGCATCTCCGGCGCGGCGCGCCAGGGAAAGAAGATCGAGACAACGGCGGGTCAGAAGCTTCTCGACCCTGTCAACGAGCCCCTCGGGGACCTCCACCTTGCGCCTTGCGGCCTTGGCGAAGCTCCCGCCGGACGAAGCATCGCCCACTATATCCCTCTGTGCGGCCAACCACAAACCTCGGCCCGGCAGCCGACCATCAATATCCGGGACCACACAGCCATCGGGGCCGATAACAAAGCGAACCAGCGCCGTCTTGGCAAGCGTTTCGCCGGTTTTTATACAGCGCCGCAAAGCCGAAACTGGCAGAGCCGAAACTGGCAGAGCCGGCGCCTCATGACTCCCGGCCTCAGGCGTCGGTTTCGCCAGCTTCTGCTTCACCGGTTTCCGATCCATTATTTTCACCCTCGCCATTCGCCGCCGCCGCCGCTGCCGCTGCAGCGTCTTCTTCCTCAAACCAATGAGCACGGGCCGCCATAATGGTTTCGTTTGCCTGATCTTCCGACAATTTTACGCCGACCAGAATATCACGCAATTCATCGCTGGCGAGATCGGCGAGATCATCAAGGCTCTTCACGCCAGCCTCGCCCAAGGTAACCAGGTCGGTAAGAGAGATATTCGGCATTTCAACCAATTCATCGGAAACCCCAAGCTCGACCCGCTTGTCATCAAGCACCTTATCGCGGGCGGCGAGATAATTGCGGGCGCGGGTCCGCAGTTCCTCGGTCAAGGTTTCGTCAAAGCCCTCGATTTCAGTTAGGTTTTCCTCCGGCACGAAAGCCACTTCCTCTACGGAAGAAAACCCTTCGGTGACCAGCAGGTGAGCGATAACGTCATCAATGTCGAGCGCCTCTATGAATATTTTTGAGCGCGAATGGAACTCTTCCTGGCGGCGCTCGGATTCCTGAGCTTCGGTCAGAATGTCAATATCCCAGCCGGTAAGGATTGAGGCCAGGCGCACGTTCTGGCCGCGCCGTCCGATAGCGAGAGAAAGCTGATCATCAGGCACCACCACTTCGATCCGTCGGGCATCCTCATCAATCACGACCTTGGTCACCTCGGCAGGGGCCAGAGCATTAACGACAAAAGTTGCGGTATCGGGAGACCAGGGAATGATATCGATCTTTTCTCCCTGCAATTCACTGACCACAGCCTGAACCCGCGAACCGCGCATGCCGACGCAAGCACCGACAGGATCAATACTGGATTCGTTAGAGTGAACGGCAATTTTGGCGCGACTGCCGGGGTCACGGGCCACCGACTTGATCTCGATGATGCCGTCATAAATCTCCGGCACTTCCTGGACAAAGAGTTTGGCCAGAAATTGAGGATGGGCGCGGGAAAGAAAAACCTGGGGGCCGCGCAACTCTTCGCGGACGTCATAGATATAAGCCCGCACCCGGTCGGAACGACGGAACGTTTCACGACCGAGCAGCTCTTCACGTCGCAGAACGGCTTCGCCATGACCGAGATCAGCAATGACGTTGCCAAACTCGACACGCTTGACGACGCCGTTGACAATCTCGCCAACGCGGTCCTTGTATTCCTCGTACTGGCGCTTGCGTTCGGCTTCACGAACCCGCTGAACGATGACCTGTTTGGCGGTCTGGGCAGCAATCCGGCCAAAGTCGATCGGCGGCAGAGGGTCAATCAGGAAATCACCGAGCTCGGCATCCGCCTTGGTCTTCTTGGCCTCGGCGAGGGTGGTCTGGGTGACCTCGTTCTCGACCTCTTCGACAATCTCGACATAACGGGCGAGCAGGATGCCGCCATTCTTGCGATCAATTTTGGCGCGAATATCGAATTCATGGCCGTATTTCGACCGACCCGCCTTCTGGATCGCCATTTCCATGGCTTCCAGAACTTCTTCCCGATCGATATTCTTTTCCCGCGCAACCGCATCGGCGACCTGCAGAAGATCAGCCAAATTCAGTTGCTGCGCACCGGTTTCCATCATTTCAGACCCGTATTCTGACATTGTTCTTGGTCCTCTTCTTTCTTTCCTCTAATCCCGGCTTCGCCCAGCGAAGTCGAGTAATTCATCAGTTAGCACGAGCTTGGCGCGATGAATGGAGCCCACCGGCACTTCCCGCTCGCCTTCTTCAATCTCAATCCGCACCATGCCGTCCTTGATGCCCAGCAAACGACCGCGATAGCGCTTACGTCCATCAATCGGCTCATCGGTCTCCATCTTTACCTCGAACCCGGCATAGGCCTCAAAATCCTTGGGCCGGGTTAGGGGCCGATCAATTCCCGGCGACGATACTTCCAGTGTGTACTGTCCCGGCACCGGGTCTTCGACATCAAGCAGGGCCGAAAGCGCGCGCGAAACCTTGGCGCAATTCTCGACGATCATTTCCGCCCCGTCCTGACGTTCGACCATAATCTGCAACAGGGCATCTCCTTCACCTTGGCCCTTGCGCCCGACACGGCCCACAATCTGGACCCGGACAACCTCAAAGCCCAGAGACTCGACGGTCGGCGTAATCAATTCTTCGATCAGCTCGGCCAGTTCCATCGACCACTCCTTGGCGCCTCGGCGCAGATCGGTGAATGAGCGCCCCTGTCTTTTTCGAACAGACGAAAGACGAAGCCCTTAAAAACAAAGGGCGGGCCCGTAAGCCCACCCTGCACAGTCCGGATGTGATCCGGTAGTAAAGAGAATATTTAGAAGATGTTTAGACCTTTTTCCCGCCAGCGCAAGTGTTTTCACAGAAATCCTGCCAAAAAACCGCTCTCCCTGTGGGTGTTCTGTGGGCGGCCTGTAGGCGGCCCCTGCGAGCAATAGCCCTAGCTCCGTGAGCGGCGGCGAAAAGAGAGATAAACACACTCCCGACCCGCCGCCTGGGCCTTGGCTTCATAGCGGGTTGGCGGCCAGTCGGCCGGTCGCGCCCGCCCATCTTGGACCAATTCAAATGCCGGATGGTCGGTCAGATGGTCCAGCATCCATTCCACATAGTCGGAATGGTCGGAGGCCAGCCGCAACTCGGCTCCTTCGACCATTACCCTGGCCAACTGGTCGAGAGTTTCCGGTGCCACAATGCGGCGCTTCCAGTGACGTTTTTTTGGCCAGGGATCTGGAAACAGAATAAAGGCGCGACTGATCGAGGATTCTTTAAGGGCTTCAAGCAAAAGCCGGGCATCATCGGGATGAAAACGGATATTACCAAGGCCCAAAGCGCTTATATGCGCCAATAGCGTCGCCACTCCGTTCATAAAGGGCTCGCAGCCGATAAACCCGATCTCTGGATGGGCTTGCGCCTGGGCGGCAAGATGCTCGCCACAGCCAAAGCCTATTTCAAGCCAGGATTCAAGAAGGGCCGAATTTTCGCCCGCGGCGAAAAGCGTCGCCGGGTCCAGGGTTCCAGCCCCCTCGGCCCCAACACCCTCAACTATGGGAACCGTGAGTTCCGGCAGCAAGGTATTGATGAGATCACGGCGCGTAGGTCTAAGCGGCCGCCCCAGCCGTCGCCCGTAAAGTCGGCGCTGTGGGGCCTTATCACCTAAACCCTCGCCGCTCCGATTATCGACAGTGTCATCGCCCTGGCTCATCGCCTGGCTCATAAAAAGACGCCAATCAGGAAAAGGCGGATTTGAGATCGGCGACCAGGTCCGTCTGTTCCCAGGAAAATCCACCGTCTTCATCCGCACTGCGCCCGAAATGACCATAGGCTGCCGTGCGGGCATAGATCGGACGGGAGAGTTTCAGATGCTCGCGGATACCTCGTGGTGAGAGATCCATCAGCTCCTGAAGAACGGCGGAAAGCTTGTCTTCGTTAACGCCGTCGGTGCCGTGAACATCGACATAGACCGAGATTGGCCGTGACACGCCAATGGCATAGGCGAGCTGGATGGTGCAGCGATCAGCAATCCCGGCGGCAACGACATTCTTGGCCAGATAGCGGGAGGCATAAGCGGCCGAACGATCAACCTTGGTCGGATCTTTACCCGAAAATGCCCCGCCACCGTGAGGTGCCGCGCCACCATAGGTATCAACAATGATTTTGCGACCGGTCAATCCGGTATCGCCATCAGGACCACCGATGACGAAACGACCGGTTGGATTAACGAAAAAGTTTTCTTCATCACACATCCAGCCCTCGGGCAGAACGTTGAGCACATGGGGACGGACGATTTCGCGCACCTGCTCCTGGTCGACATCTTCCCCGTGCTGAGTTGAAACGACGACGGCGCTGGCGCGCACCGGCTTGCCGTTCACATATTCGAGGCTGACCTGAGATTTCGAATCGGGGCCGATCCCGGCCGCCGCACCCGAATGGCGCGCCTCGGCGAGGGATTGGAGAATTTCATGGGAAAAGTGAATAGGGGCCGGCATCAAAACATCGGTCTCGCGGCAGGCGTAACCGAACATAATGCCCTGGTCGCCCGCGCCCTCATCCTTGTTGCCCGCGGCATCGACGCCAACGGCAATATCCGCCGACTGAGCGTGAATGTGGTTTTCGAATTTCAGGGTCTTCCAGTGGAACCCTTCCTGCTCGT
>JABJES010000078.1 GCA_018663165.1 Rhodospirillaceae bacterium | reverse complement strand
GGATTAAGTCGCGTCCGGGGGACATGTTCTGATTTTTTATCGGTTACAGGCTTTATTAAACACCATATATTTGGAGTCGTGTGAATTTACAGTGATCTCCAGAGGTGCGTTTTAAATACCCCGCTACCCGGCACTGCCGCCAAAATCGAACTGGGCAACCACCGGAGCGTGAAAAGATTCAGGTGAGCGCGATACCGTGGCAAAAGCCACCAATTCATCCTCCAGCGCCTCGTTATGGATTTCCACATGACGGTAGAAACCCATTAACTGCTTTGAGACCAGTATATGATCCAGCATTACCTGGCGGCCATGATGGAGAACTGAGAAACGCTGCTGCTTGGGCAGGCTGCGCTCAACCGCCACCATGCTGCGGGCCGCCAAGTCGCCGTTCCCGCTATCTTCTTCTTCGCCGAGAATGGCGCGGATCGGCGCCTCACGCATATCAGCATTAAAATCACCGGTCACCACCACCAATGCTTTGGGGTCTTGGTCAAAAAGACGGTCGATAAGCATCCGCGCTTCAAGTGCCTGACCATTGCGCTTTATGGCAGCAAGAAAGAAACCCTCGGCCCATGCGGAAACGCTTTTCCAGGTGAAGGCATCGACCTTCTGACCGGGGATGAAACTGGCCAAAGGCGCGCGCAGATGCAGATTGATGACATGAAGAATTGGCCCAGGATTCCCCTCTTCATTTTCCAAACGCACTTCTGCATGCAGAATGGGCCGATCCCATTCGACGGGCGTTTCCGCCTCTGCGGGAGGCGCGGCAGTAACCGGGCGATAGAGAGGCGGCGGCACCAGATCATGCCAGACCTGACCATGAGCGGTGATCGGAGCGCGGCTGAGAATCACAAGATTATGGACGTCCGCCGGGCCGGGATGATGACGGCCTTGGGTCAAGGCCCGATAAAAACCGGCATAGGGCGTGCCTTTCAACAATCTGTCCAGCGCCCGCATTTCGCGGGCATGGCCTTTGGCACTCGACTGGGCGTTAACCTCCTGAAGACAGAGAATATCGGCCTCAAGTCGCAATAATTGCGGCCTGAGAACGGCGATGCGGTCGTCAATCGACGGCGATTTTCCCGGACAATCGTCGAGGTTTTCCAGATTGAATGTGGCGATACGCAAGGGCTTTTGCATCAGCGTTGATCCCAGGGTTCAGGCCAGCGACACCGTGGCGAAAACCACCCAACAGAGGCGTTATCTGCTACCTGCCTTTTCGATCGAATCGGAGATGTCTTGGGCCATTCCGGCCGAATCCATTCCTTCCTTAAAGGAGGCTTGAATGGCCAGGGCGAGTTGCGGCATCAGCTTTTCGTCTTTCGCACTGGGCTTGCCCTTGGCTTCCTTGATTTTCTCGGCAACCTTGTAGAGGGATTTGCTGAGCTCGGCGATATGGCCAAAACGGGTTCCCTTCATACGGCGGGATAAATCCTCGGTCACGTAAAGCAGACGATTAATCAATTCCGGCAGGGTTTCCTTAGACATGTCGCGCTTGGGGCCAGGCAGGATACGTTCAACGAGATAAACGATCTGCTTGGCGTGACGATCCATTTTCTGTTCATTGATTGAGGCAACGGCAGTGTCGATAGCCTTTTGAAATTCTACCGGATCGATATCCCCCTTGCCCGTCGCCCGATGCTGCAAGGTGTTGGGCACCTCAATCTGAGGAATATCTTCGCCTCTCTGCAAGCTGTTCGGGCCACGGCGATCAGGGCCGATATAATCCGTCGTCACGACGAAGGGTTTACGGGCATTGGTCAGAGCCCTGACACGATCCATCAATTGCCCGGTCGAGATCGGTTTGACGAGCAAGTCGTCGGCACCGGAATCGATTACCCTGCGGACATTGTCAACGCTTGAGGCCCAGGAAGTGGCAATAATGGGGACAAAAGGGTTGAGGCCAACACTGTGGTGACGAATTTCATAAAAAAGGCTGGAGACATCACCATCGGGAAGATCGATATCGGAAATAAGCAGATCAAGATCACCCTCCTCGACAAGACGGCGCACCTGGGACAGCCTTTCGACATCCTTGACGTTGCGTATGCCAAGGCTCGCCAGAGTGCTTTTCAGGCCTGTTCGCACCTGACCGTGGGGTTCGGCCAGAACAATCGTCACCTTTTCAAAATTAAGCTCATCCATTCAAGTATTCCAGCACCGGTTCAGCACATCGGCTAAGAAGCAAAGGCATGGCGAGCTTTAACCGGAAAGGGAAAGGCCTTAAATTCAGCTTTCTCGACCAGAATCAGCACCCTACAACCATGATTTCCTCCCACTATGACAGGAGAAAAGGACTTATCAACTTTTATAAATTAAGTAAAATTATATCAATTCTAGATTTTTTCAGCTTTACCCACATGAATTTAGAGGTTTTTACTTGTTTCCACAAACCGCCGGGAGAGGGCAGGGACTTATCCCTCTGAAACAGCGAAGGTGCCAGGGCGGGTAAAAAAGCATCTGTGTCAAATAGCGGACAGGCTTTTTGCAACATTAACCTTTGTATAAAGATTATAAGTGGTTTCGATATATAGGGGGCCTTTAAACAAGGCTCTCCTCCGGAATTCCGCCCCAATGAGGGTTTGATGCTTCTGACTTTATCCAAAAACATTCCGTGGCTACTTGCCGGCAACCGCATAATCGGGGCTCTATTTTTCTGCCTTTTAGTCAGCGGACTGCTTTTCTTTCCCCAGCCGGGATGGGGTGAAGACAGGACGATCGACCTGACGGCTGAGGAGCGTGCCTGGATCAAGGCCCACTCGAATCTTGTCGTCGCCAACGAAACCGACTGGCCGCCCTTTGATTTCCTCCAGAACGGCAAACCCGCTGGATATTCTATCGATCTTATCAATCTTGCTGCCAGCAAGGCCGGGCTCTCCCTTGATTTTCTGACCGGCCTCACCTGGTCAGAAATCATGGACCGTTTTCGGGCTGGGGAAATCGATATTCTCCCTGCCGTTTATGAGACTGAAGAACGGCGCAGCTTTACGGCCTTCACCGACACCTACGCCGTCAACCCTTCGGTTCTTGTCATCAACAAGAAACGGACCGACATCACCGACCTCGATAATATGGCCGGAAAAACGATCGCCGCCATTGCGGGATACGCTGGCACCCTGGCGATCGAGAAACGTTACCCCGAGATCATCCTTCTTCCCGTCAAGGGGCCCCTGGAGGGGTTGAAAGCCGTATCCTTCGGCACGGCGGATGGTTTCGTCGATACGCTGGGAACGGTCACTTGGCTGATGGAGGTCAATTTCATTCCCGACATCAAAATCCTCGGCGAATCGCCCCTGAAAAAGCATGAAGAGAACCTTCTCCGCATGGGGGTGGCGAAAGACCGGATTCTTCTCGCCGGCATTCTGCAAAAGGCACTTGATGCCGTCACTCGGGAAGAAAAGCAGACTATTCGAAAACGCTGGCTGCCTCTAACGACCAAGGGCCCTGAAGAGTCGGCCCCTCTCCCCTTGAGCGAAGAAGAGCGCCTTTGGGTTGCCGGACACAAGGAGATCCGACTTGGCATCGACCCTAAATTCGCGCCCTTCGAGTTTTTTACCGCAGATGGCGAATATCAGGGCATGTGCGCCGATTACGTGCGCCTGGTCGCCGGCAAACTCGGAATCGAGATGAAAATTGTTTCTGGCCTGACATGGAATGAGGCCGTTGCCGGGGCCAGGGCCGGGACGATCGACGTTCTCCCCTGCGTTGGAGAGAGCGAAGAGAGAAAACAGTTTCTGACATACACCGCACCCCATCTTCTTTTTCCACGGGTCATCATTACACGCATCGATTCGCCTTTTGTCAGCGACCTTGAAGCGCTGGGCAATGCCATCGTCGGGGTTCAGAAAGAAAGCTCCCACCACGACTTTATCCTGGAAAACACCGACATCGACCCGGCGTTATACAACACGATAGAAGAAGCATTACTGGCGCTCTCCCAGGGAGAAATCGATGCGGTGATCGGCAATGTCGCCGCCTCGACCCATACCATACAGAGGATCAACCTCACCAACTTGAAGGTGGCCGCGCCGGTTTCATCAAAGCCCAACACTCTCCATTTCGCCGTCCGCCAGGACTGGCCTGAACTGGTGGCGCTGATCGACAAGGCCATAGCAACCGTTTCCCCGACGGAAAAACTAACGATCAAGAAAAAGTGGCTCGGCGTGCGCTACGAACACGGGGTGGATGTTCCCTATGTTTTACGCGCGGCCCTGCTTTCAGCACTGGTCATCGGGCTCATACTTCTTGTTTTCACGGCCTGGAACCGTCGCCTGCGAAAAGAGATCGAGCAGCGCAAGGAGGCCGAGATAAAACTCGAAAAAAGCCGCGAATCCCTGGTCCGGCAAAAAGACGTCTTGCAAGCCATCCTCGACAGCCTGTCCCAGGGGGTCGCCGCTTATGACCAGGACCTCAACCTTTTGTACTGGAATGAAAATTTTTTGGGGATTCGCGGCTATCCACGTGACTGGGTTTTTCTCGGTCAAAAATTTTCACGCCTTCTCCGCTATGATATCGAACATGACGAATTTGGCAAAAGTGATCTGGAGGAAATTTTCGACAAAAAACTCAACCTGGCCAAAAAGTTTCTACCTCATGATTTCGAACGGCAACGGCCGGATGGACGCTTTATCGACGTCAAGGGAGGGCCGATCCCCAAGGGCGGGTTCGTCAGCACCTACGCCGACATTACCGAGAGAAAAAAATTCATTGAGGCGCTGGCCGCGGCCAAGGAGGAAGCGGAACACGCCAACAGTGCCAAGTCGCGGTTTATTTCCGGCATGAACCATGAAATGCGCACCCCCCTGACGGCGATTATCGGCTTTTCGACCCTGCTCATCGAAGCCGATCAGTTTGATGTCGGCGAGAAAGAAAAGAAGCTCCTCAAAAGTATTCTCAGCAGCGGCCAGCATCTTCTTGAGCTGATCAATGAAATCCTCAACCTCGCCAGCATTGAAAGCGGCAAGGTCGCCGTTGTCATTGATACCGTTGACCTGTCTTCTCTTGTTACAGACGCCTTGGATATGATTGCCCACCAGGCGGAAAAAAGAGGGATCCACATCTCGGTTGATCTCGCACCGGCCCCAGACGACAAGGTTCTTGCCGACCCCATGAAACTGAAACAGGTCTTGCTGAATTTGCTCTCGAATGCGGTGAAATACAACAATGAGAAGGGCACCATTACCCTGACGACAGCCCCCGCAGGCGATGGGAAAATACGGATTAGCGTCGCCGATAGCGGTCCCGGCATTCCGCAAGACAAGCTTGATCAGATTTTTGAACCTTTCAACCGGCTTGGCGCCGAGAAGGGAAAAGTAGAAGGAACCGGAATAGGGCTGACGATCACCAAGTCGATCATTGAATCGATGAACGGATCGATCAATATCGAAAGCACACCGGGCGAAGGCACCACCTTCTGGGTTGAGTTGCCCTCTGCCTGAGGATGCCCCGTTCAGACGAGGCTTGGATAGGCCGGTTGATAAACATGAGAGCGAATAAAGGCTTCCAGATCATCGGGGTGCGGAACACCAGCAAGGCCCGCATCAAAAACCTTTCCTGCGACCTTCGCCGCCGTCTGGATTTCGATCTCCAGAATGTCCGATTGGGGCGGGTAAAGAAGCCCTTTTTGCAACAGATCATCCGGCACCTGGTCGGCCACCGCCCTGGCCGCCTCGATGAACAAATCGTCGGGAACCCGGGACGCCTGGGTAGCAAATATCGCCATCCCGACCGCCGGAAAAATATAAAAATTATTGGCCTGGCCCGGCATAAAATCCTGACCATTGACCGTTACCGGCGGGAATTGCACCCCGGCGGCAAAGATCGCCTTGCCGCCTGACCATGTATAGGCCTGTTCTGCAGTGCATTCGGCATGTTCGGTCGGATTTGACAGCGCCATAATAATAGGCCGGTCGTTGAGCAGGGTCATTGCCTCAACAACGCTTTTCGTAAAGGCGCCGCCAATTGTGCTGACCCCGATGATCGTCGATGGCTTTATGCTTTCGACCGCAGCGACAAAGTCCTGCTCCGGGGCGTGGGGATGGGCATAGGGAAGCTGGAAATCGACCAGATCGGTACGGCTGTCTTCGAGCAGGCCATTAACGTCAAACATATGCACCTTCGCCTGCGCCTCGGCCAGGGTAAGGCCTTCTTCGACAAGGGCGGAACACAAAAGGTTCGCCAGGCCGATCCCGGCTGAACCGGCACCGAGAAACAGATAGGTTTCGTCGGCAAGCTTGGTCTTTTTCAGTCGGGTGGCGTTGATCATCCCGGCAAGGGTGATACCGGCCGTCCCCTGAACGTCATCATTGTAGACACAGTATTTATCGCGATAACGCTCAAGAAGATGAACCGCATCAACACCGGTCCAGTCTTCAAAATGGATGCAGCATTTCGGAAACACCTCCTGAACCGCATCAACGAATTCATCAACAAACGAATAAAGATCCTCCGTCGCTGGCCGATGCTTACGCAGGCCGATATAAAGCGGGTCGTTGAGACATTCTTCGTTATTCGTCCCGGCATCGAGATACATCGGCAGCAGATGTTTCGGCGGAACACCGGCGGCAGCAGTATAAAGCTGTAATTTGCCGATCGGGATGCCCATTCCATTGGCCCCCAGATCGCCGAGCCCGAGGATACGGCCGCCGTTCGTTACGCAGATAAAGCGCACATCGCGCTCGGGCCAGTTTTCAAGGATCGACTTGACCTGACCACGGCGTTCAATCGAGAGATACATGCCCCGCGGCTGTCTGAAGATATGGCTGAACTTGGTACAGGCCTCGCCGATTGTCGGATCATAGATGATCGGCAAAAACCGGGCCGGATCAGACATGATCGTCCAGTAAAACAGCGTTTCATTGTGATCAAGCAGATTGACCAGGAAGATATAGCGATCAAGGTCCGACGATTTATGGGAGAGCTGCAACAAAACCCGCTTCAATTGCATGTCTTCAGTATCTGTTGCATCAGGGACCAGCCCGACCAGACCAAAGCGCTCTTTCTCTTCTTCCGAAAAAGCCGTCGATTTATTCAAGACCGGATCCTGAAGCAGTTCTATTCCCGTTTTCATGCAAGGCTCCATTGACTGATAATTGACGCCATCTACAGATCAGCGCTTCCCGGTTGGGTGAGGTTTATTGGCACAACAACGCGATCATAAAGTGCCTCATCAACGCCCTTGGCCAGCGCCGCATCCTTAAGGGTCAGATCGTGCTCAACAGCGTAATGGGCAATCTCGGATGCCTTGTCGTATCCGATTACCGGTGACAAGGCCGTCACCATCATAACCGACCGATCAATATATTCCTTCAACTTACCTTCGTTCAATACAGCGCCCTCGATCATATATTGACGGAAGTGATTAGACATATCGGCAAGGGTCAAAGCGGAATGGAGGTAGTTGCTGATCAAGATCGGGCGGAAAGCGTTCAACTCGAAATTCCCTTCCGCGCCGCCCATTTGCACCGCCACATCAGAGCCCATCACCTGGATGCAGACCATCAGCATGGCTTCTGCCTGGGTCGGGTTTACCTTGCCCGGCATGATCGAAGAGCCGGGCTCGTTGGAGGGAAAGGTTATTTCCATCAAGCCCGTGCGCGGACCTGAACCAAGCCACCGCATGTCATTGGCGATCTTGAACAGGGTGACCGCCACAGCCTTCAGCCCGCCATGGGCCCGGACCATGCGGTCGAGGGTTCCCTGGGCGGTAAATTTGTTGGT
>JABJES010000074.1 GCA_018663165.1 Rhodospirillaceae bacterium | reverse complement strand
CATGGGCGGGTTTAACCCAGGCGCGGTGGATACCGCTTTTTTCCCCGATGGCCGCATAAAGACGTTTCTTTTGTGTAATCTCGGTTATGGCGATGATGACTTGCTTAACCCCCGCGCCTTCCGCTTCGATTTTGACGAGGTTTGCACCCTACTTTAAGCAGCCTGCATAAGCAGCTTGTGCTCTAGAGCATCGGAATATCGAGTTCCTTGTCGCTGATGAGAGGATATTGGCGTGAGTCGAAGAGTTGATAGTGCCACCATTCCTTGGCATAGAAATCCCATCCGGCACTTGTCATCAGGCCGAGAAGCAGACAGCGATTATATATCGCCGTCGGGCCGATATCTTTTACTCCGTGATGGGAGCGCGGGGTAAAGGCGTCGAACCCGGTGCCCATATCGAGATCCTTGCCGGCGCTGTCGACCAGGGTGAGATCAACGGCGACCCCGCGCGAATGGGGCGAGCCCCGCTCGGGAGGGGCAAGAAAATCCGGGTCGGGGGTGTGGTTCCATAGAATCCACTGAGCTTCAGAAGGGCGAAAGGCGTCGAAAATTCTGATTTTGAGATCGAGTTTGGCCGCCAGCTCGATGGCATGGCTGAGTTTTTCCGCCGCATTCTCATGGAGATAACAATCAGCGCGACGATAAACCGGTTTGCCGGTGAAATTATCAGCCATGGCATAGGCCAGTGAGAGATGAACATCAAAGGCGGGCGGGGCGATCTCGATAAGGGGTGCTAAGGGGGGCGCGAGGGGGGGCATGGTGGAAAATCTCTCCAGATGATTGACGAAACATTTTTTTCAGGGAGCTTTTTCCCACCCTCTTGTATGCTGGCCTGATGTCTGGAAAAACCGGAAACAGCCCCTATTCTTTTAACACAAGAAATATAGGCTCATGAACCTTCTCGCATTGGATAGTTGCGTTGGATCCTGTTCGGCTGCTCTTTGGCAGGGTGAGCCTGACGGCTCTGGCGGTTCTGGCGGGCAAGCTGGGGGTGAGATTATCGCCCAATGCTTTACCCCTATGGCACGGGGTCAAGCCGAGGCGCTGATGCCGATGGTTTGTCAGGTGATGGCTTCATCCGGCCTTGGCTTTGACGCCCTTGACCGGCTGGCGGTTGGTGTCGGGCCGGGCTCGTTTACCGGTGTGCGTATTGCCTTGGCCACCGCAAAGGGTCTGGCCTTGGCGCTCAACCGGCCTCTGGTCGGGGTAACCAGTCTGGAGGCGGTCGCCACAGACGCGGTGGCGGCAATGGGTCTGGAGAGCGCCCGTCTTCTGGTTGCGCTCGCCGCCGGGCGCAAGGATTTCTACGTCCAGAGTTTCGCCGTTTCAAAGGGGGGGCTTTGCCCGATCTTGCCGGTCGCTGAGCCCGGTGCGGCGACCCTTGATGAGCTGGTTGATCTGTTCAGGGTGCTGGATGCTAAAAGAGATAACGCTAAAAAAGACAATGGGTCTGGGCCGTTGGTTCTGGCCGGAAATGCCGCGCCGCTTCTTGAGGCGGCCTTGAAAAATGGGCCGCAAGGGGCGGGCGAGGTGGTTTGTGCCCCTGGGCCGGGACTGCCCGATGCGGCGCGGATCGCCGAGATTGCCGCCGGGCGCGATCTGGCTGCCCCGCCGCCGCCTGTCGCGCCACTTTATATCCATTCCCACTATGCAAAACTCCCTGGATTATCAAAGAGATAGATGGCGTGACTGCAAAAAAACAAGACGCCGCAGAAATGCTCATTCGCCGCCTTAAGGAATCCGATATAGATGCTTTGGCGGCGATTCATACCGAGAGTTTTGGCCCTCCCGACGCGGGCCATTTCGGTGATGTTTGGCAGGCCCGGGAAATTTCCGGCCTGCTGCGCTCTCTGGGCGGCTTTGGTGTGGTTGCCTCTGTTCCAGGTGAGGGGGTGGGGACAGAGATTTGCCTCGGCTTTATTCTCTGCTGCAAGGCTGGAGATGAGTGCGAAGTGCTGACCCTTTGCGTCGACCCCTCATACAGACGCCGGGGGGTTGCCCGCCGGATGATAGAAGATGCCTGTGCTGGAGCGTACGTTATGGGGGCCGGGCGCATGGTTCTCGAGGTGGCGGAGAAAAACCTGGCGGCCTGTGCGCTCTATGATGAAATTGGCTTTGAGCGTGTCGGGCGGCGTAAAAATTATTACAAAGGCCGGGCTGAAGGGGCGCTAGAGGGCCAAGAGTGCGGCGATGCGCTTATTCTTCAATGCCTGCTCAAAGCATAACCGGAACTGGTCTGTCCGGGATATCGGGGATCGTAGAGAGGCCCCGCCCGGCTTTCAGGAGCTTGACCTTCAGGCGCGGCGGATAAGAATCCGGTAAATATCGGGCCTGGGTCCGGGCGCAGGCTCAATGGCGAGGATTGCATGGTCCTCTTCCTCGGCTGATCGGGGGACATTTTCCAACGGTTCACCGGCACAGAGAAGAATTTCGGCAATTTCGCCCCCGGCCATGCGTTCCAGCAACAGCTTGGTTTTGACAAACGTCATCGGGCACACATCATGGGTGATATCGAGGTGGTGTTTAGCTTTGCCTTGACCATGATTTTTTTTGTTGTTATTTGGAGTCATGTTTACCATTTGTTATTGAGACTAGCCTTATATATCGACTATATTTATTTAGTCAGAGTTAATGTGTGGATAATACCATGAGTAATGAACAAAGATCTCAGGAACTATTGGAATTGACGGCTGAGATTGCCGCTGCCCATGTTTCCAATAATATTGTGGCTGTCGACGACCTGCCCAAGCTTTTGCAGCAGATCCATTCGACGCTTGCCGTTATCGACGGCAGCGGCCAGGCCTCGCCAGCCCTTAAACCGGCGGTACCGATCCGCAAATCGGTGACACCGGACTTTATCATTTGTCTTGAAGACGGGAAAAAGCTGAAAATGCTCAAGCGTCATATCAAGACCGCCTATAACATGACGCCAGATGAATACCGCATGCGCTGGGGCCTGCCGTCGGACTATCCCATGGTGGCGCCGAATTACGCCAAGCAACGCAGCCGGTTGGCTAAAGAGATCGGCCTTGGCACCAAGGCGCGCCGCCGCTAGGGCTGCATAATAGAGTGTGTTGAAGCCGAGGTTGGTTTTACAAATGGTCACAGGGTGGAGTTGCCGGTGTCGTCACGAATAGAAGATATTTGTACTGTTAAGGGCCTGAAGATGACCGGGCAGCGCCGGGTTATTGCCAAGGTCCTTTCCGATTCCCAGGATCATCCCGATGTCGAACTGGTTTATCAACGGGCCAACGCCATTGATCAGCGGATCAGTATTGCCACCGTTTATCGCACCGTACGGCTTTTTGAAGAGGCGAACATCCTTGAAAAGCATGAATTCGGCGATGGCCGGTCGCGCTATGAAGAGGCCACCGAAGCCCATCACGATCACCTGATTAATGTTCAGTCGGGTGAGGTGGTGGAATTTCGAAACGAAGAGATCGAAAAGATTCAAAAACGGATTGCCGAGGAACTCGGATATAAATTGGTTGACCACCGGCTTGAGCTTTATGCCGTTCCCCTCTCCAAGAAATAAGACCGGCGATACGGCGCGTGGCGGCGGACCTGTCGTCGATTTCCAGAAAAAGACAAATTCATGAGCATCATCGGTCGCCTGGCTATTCTTGTGGCTTATCTGGGATGGACGCTGTTGCTGCTGCCTTTTCAGCT
>JABJES010000076.1 GCA_018663165.1 Rhodospirillaceae bacterium | reverse complement strand
CCGCCGCCGCAGACCCGGTCAAATTCACCAAGCCCGCTCCGGCGGCGCGGTAGCGGTGTCGAGGCACCGTTAAGATCAACGAAATCAACTCGATCCGCCTTGCCCTTTTTGCGGGTCGATTTACCGCCTCCCAGAGGCGGTGCCGGGCTTGCCTTTTCTTCGACGATGCTGTTCCAGGCGTTGCAAGATAGGCAGCGGCCGCTCCATACATAGAAACTGCTACCGCACTCCTGACAGACGTAGTTGGCAGACCCTTTAGCCAATGGACCGGGTTCTCCCTATGGGCGCAATGCAGGGGATCGGGCGATCATCCCCGCACGGCCATTTTGATGGGGCCTTCGGCCTTGCCGTGAATAAACTGATCGACATATTCATTGCCCGAATTGTCGATATCCGCGACAGGACCGACCCAGATAATCTTGCCTTCATAGATCATGGCGATGCGGTCGGCAATTTTGCGCGCACTCGCCATGTCATGGGTGATGGAAAGTGCGGTTGCGCCCAGATCACGCACACAGTTGATGATGAGATCATTGATGACGTCGCCCATGATCGGATCGAGACCGGTCGTCGGTTCGTCAAAAAATATGATTTCCGGCTGGGTGGCGATGGCGCGGGCAAGACCGACACGTTTCTGCATGCCGCCGGACAGTTCTGCTGGCTCAAGCTCGCCAACCTCCGGGTCGAGACCGACCATGGCGAGCTTCTCCATAGCGATGTCCTTGGCTTCCATGCGCGGCATTCGCAGACTCTGGATGAGGGCAAAGGCGATGTTCTCCCAGACCTTCAGGCTGTCAAAAAGGGCACCGCCCTGAAACAACATGCCGAATTTTTTCATGATTCGCAGACGCTCTTTTGCGCTCATGCCGACGGTTTCCTCACCGTTGATCATGATGCTGCCTTCGTCGGGCTTGAGCAGACCGAGAATATTCTTGATGAGAACGGATTTGCCCGTTCCCGACCCGCCGATAACGACAAGGGATTCACCAACACCGACATTGAGGTCGACGCCGGTCAGAACCTTTTTATGGCCAAAGGCTTTATGGAGGCCACGGACTTCAATCATGTTCTGTTTATCGGTCATTGGCTGAACAACAGTTCGGTGAGGAAATAATCGGAGCACAGAATAAGGATCGAGGCGGTAACCACGGCGGTGGTTGTCGCGGCACCGACACCCTGGGCACCACCACGAGAGTTATAGCCGTTGTAACAGCCGAGTAGGGAGATGATGAAGCCAAAGACCGCTGCCTTGATCAGGCCGGAATTAAGATCCTCGACCTCGAAAAAGTTCCAGGTGTTGATCAGATAGGTGGTGGGGTTGAACCCAAGTTTGTACACACTGACCAGATAGCCGCCCAAAATGCCGATCACGTCGGCGATCAACACCAGGATGGGCAGCATGGTCACACCGGCGATCAGACGCGGCCCGACCAGATATTTAAAGGGGTTGGTGGACAGGGTTACCAGGGCATCAATCTGTTCGGTCACTCGCATGGTGCCGATCTCGGCGGCCATGGCGGCGCCGACGCGGCCGGCGACCATCAATCCGGCCAGAACCGGGCCCAGTTCACGGGTGATCGACAGGACAACTACGTTGGGAATGGCGCTTTCGGCTGAAAATCTGGAAAAACCGGTATAGCTCTGCAGGGCCAGCACCATGCCGGTGAAAATGGCGGTCAGACCGACAACAGGCAGTGAAAAATAGCCGATGCTGATCATCTGCTGAACGATCAGTCGGGGATAAAAAGGTGGCGTTACCGCATGATAGAGGGCCGAAAAGGTGAAAAGCGACAATCGCCCGGTGGCGGTGAGAAAGGTCATAAAGACCCCACCTGTGGTGCTCAAAAAGGTTAGCGGGTTCATGGCGCGCTATCACCTCCGGTATAAACCCGTCTGTATCGGTTTCCCAGCCCGGTCAGAACTTCATAGGCCAGGGTACCGGCCTTCTTGGCTAAGGCGTCAATGTCATAATTGGGGCCGATTAATTCAACGACCGTATCCGGCCGGAGGGTTCCTGGCGCAAGATCGGAAACATCCAGAGTGATGTAATCCATTGAAACGCGTCCGATAACCGGCACCTGAAATCCTTCGATAAAAGCCTGCCCCCGATTACTCAGAGAACGCATGTATCCGTCCGCGTAACCTACCGCAATTGTGGCAATTTTTCCCGGCCGGACGATTTTGCTGGTGGCACCGTAACCAACCGCTCTGGGGCTGTCAATGTCATGAATTTGGAGGATTCGTGCCGACAGGCTGACCACCGGGGCCATTGGGTTTTCTTTGCCGGGCAGGGGGTTCATTCCATAGAGCGCCCCGCCGACGCGGACCAGGTCGAAATGGTATTTCTCCCCTAGAAAAACACCTGAGGAGTTGGCGAGGCTGGCTGGTGGATTACCAAGAAAGGACCGGGCGCTGGAAAATGCCTCCAGTTGCTCCTTGTTCATGGAATTATCAGGATCGTCGGCGCAGGCCAAGTGTGAAAACAGATAATCGATATCAAGCCCCTGGAATAGCCCTTCCTTGGCCATCGATATTACTTTCTCAGATTCCAGGCCGAGACGGGTCATCCCGGTATCGATATGAACGGCTGCCGGACGGTTTTTCCCAGCCCCTTGATGATCTTTCCAGGCCTTGACCTGCTGCGGGGTGTTGAGCACCGGAATCAGGTGAAGATCACTAAACGCGGCCAGACTCTCCGGGGTAATTTTGCCTGCCCGGTTCGCTGGCGGACCGTTGAAGACGAAGATCTCGCCGTCACTGTCGATGTCACTGAGGCATTCTCTGAGAGAAATTCCCTCCCACAGATCGGCGACGAAAAATTTTTCACAGCCATTGGCGGCAAGAACCGGTGCGACCTGACGAAATCCGAGACCATAGGCGTCGGCTTTGACGACGGCGCCGGGTTTGCACCCAGGGGCAAGGCGAGCGGCAATGAGGCGGTAATTAGCGACGATGGCATCGAGGTCGATGGTAAGGACGGCCTCGGCGTGATCATCAAGAAAGGAGTCTCTGGGCATAAGGGGACGGGCCTAGAATTCCCTGTCGGGCAGGTGGTCGGGCTTTACATAATCGGTGAATTTGGTCGACATGGGATCGAAATAGAGGGTCACCTTGCCAACCGGTCCATGGCGCTGTTTGGCGATGATAACATCAGCCAGATTGTGAACCTGGCCCATTTCCTGCTGCCATTCGAGATGCTTGTCGGTGCCCTCGGTGGGTTCGCGGCGCTGGATGTAATATTCCTCGCGAAAGATGAACATGACCACATCGGAATCCTGCTCGATCGAGCCTGATTCACGCAGATCGGCAAGCTGCGGGCGCTTGTCGTCCCTGTCTTCCACCTTACGTGAAAGCTGGGAAAGGGCGATGACCGGCACATTAAGTTCTTTCGCCAGGGCCTTTAATCCACGGGTAATTTCGGAAACCTCCATTACCCGGTTTTCATTGCGCTGACGCGAGGAACCGCTGAGGAGCTGAAGATAATCGATGATGATCAGGTCCAGCCCCTTGCTGCGCTTGAGCCGCCGCGCTCTGGTGCGGATGGCCGAAATGGTCAGCGCTGCGGTATCGTCGATAAACAGCGGGATCGAGGACAATTCCTGACTTGTTCGGAAGATATTTTCAAAATCCTCCTGGGATATATCGCCGCGGCGGATTTTTTCAGACCCGACCCTCGATTCTTCGGAAAGAATACGTGTAGCCAGTTGTTCGGCTGACATTTCCAGCGAAAAGAAGGCGACCCTGGCACCATCGACGACGGTGACATCCCCGTTTTCGTCTGTTTTCTCCTTGTAGGCTTTTGCCGCATGAAAGGCGATATTGGTCGCCAGGGCCGTTTTGCCCATGGATGGCCGCCCGGCAAGGATCAAAAGATCAGACGGGTGCAATCCGCCAAGAAGCTTATCGAGGTCTTTGAGCCCCGAGGCGACGCCGGTCAGCTTGCCGTCGCGTTTAAAGGCGGCTTCGGCATCGTTGATCGCCAGGACCAGCGCTTCGCCAAAGGTCTGGAACCCGCCCTCGAAATTGCCGGTTGTGGCAAGTTCGAAGAGCTTTTGCTCTGTTTCCTCAATCAGGGTCGGGGCCGGTATGTCGATATCCGGGTCGTAGGATTCGTTGACCACATCATTGCCCAGCGCGATCAGGCTGCGGCGCAGGGCCATGTCGTGGATGACCCGCCCGTATTCCCCGGCATTGAGAATGGTCACGGCTTCTTCGGCCAGGCGCGTCAGATAGCCGGTGCCGCCGATATCGGCCAGTTCGCCGTCTTGTTCAAAGTAATTCTTCAAGGTCAGGGCATCGGCCATCTGGCCACGGCCGATGAGCTTGCCGGCGATATCAAAAATGCGTCCGTGGACGGCATCGGCGAAATGTTCCGGGTGGAGAAAATCCGAAATCTTTTCATAGGCCGTATTATTGATCAGAATGGCACCGAGAAGGGCGCGTTCGGCCTCATAATTATGGGGTGGGGCACGATGGCCCAGACCGCCGTCGCTACCGCTTATATCGGTTTCGCCACTGTGCAGGGGGGTGACATTTGGTTCGCTAGAGATCTTTGATTCCATGTCGGGCACACTAGCACCCGGCGTCTATGTTTAGTGTGAGAATAATCACTCATTGCATGTGGTACAGGGGGATAAGGCCTGTGAGTCACGGGGATTGATTAGTCTATTCCGATCTTTATCTTCAAGCTGCATCGACGGCCCTTGGTATTAACAAAAAAGCGCCGCCCGGTGAAGGCGGCGCTTGATCGTAAAACATCGGTTTATGTGCTGCCGATCAGTCCGTTTTTTCTTCCGGTGCCTGTTCTGCTGCCTGTTCTTTTGTCTCTTCGCCGGTTCCTTCAGCCTCAGCCGCTTCTTTATCAGTGGCTGCTTCTGTGGCGTCTTCTGTGGCCGCTTCGGCTTCATCAGCCTTGGCTTTCTTTTTTGCCTTTTTGGCTTCTAATGCGTCTTCGGCAGCCTCTTGTTCCTCGACTTTTGCTGCTGCGACCTGAGACCTGGCCTCTTCTTCGGTCTTGGCAACGTTAATTTTGATCGAGATGATAACTTCCGGGTGCAGGGCAATCCGGCAGTCATAGATACCGAGAACTTTAATCGCGTGGCCGAGCTGTACCTGCTGGCGGGCCACGGTAAAGCCTTGTTCGCCGAGGGTCTCAACGATATCGCGGCCTGAGACCGATCCATACAGATGCCCTGTTTCTCCGGACTGGCGGATCATCAGCAGATCAAAGCCATCGAGTTTCTTGGCAACCGCTTCGGCTTCTTCACGCTTTTTGAGATTGGTCCCTTCAAGCTGAACCTTTTGCGACTCAAAATGCTTGCGGTTTGATTCAGTGGCGCGCAAGGCCTTCTTTTGGGGAAGAAGGAAGTTCCGGGCATAGCCGGCCTTGACCTTGACCTCGTCGCCCATTTGGCCGAGCCGTTCGATTCGTTCCAGCAAAATAACTTGCATTTTATCTAACTCCTTGCCGGTAACGGGTTAATCGGTGACGTAAGGAAGAAGGGCGAGGAACCGGGCGCGCTTGATGGCGCGCGAAAGTTCCCGCTGCTTTTTTCCCGACACGGCGGTGATGCGACTGGGCACGATCTTGCCGCGCTCGGAAATGAAGCGCCCGAGAAGCTTGGTGTCCATGTAATCAATCTTTTGGGCTTTTGGCCCGGAAAAGGGACAGCTTTTACGGCGGCGGAAGAACGGACGTCGTGAGGCGCCACCCCGATCGGCACCCGGACCGGCATCTTTTTTATCTTTATCGAAGCTCATTCT